>JASGDR010000043.1:0-14531 GCA_047607095.1 Caulobacter sp. | reverse complement strand
GAGGATCCAGCACGGCGCTCGCCCCCTCCCCCGTCTCACGGGGGAGGCGCAAGAGCGGCGCGTTCCGAGAGGCCCGCCCCCGCCTTGGCGCGCCCTCTCCCGCGACGGGAGAGGGGTCAGAACGCGTCCTTGCCGGCGTCGCCGCCGTCGGAGCGGCGGGGGGCGGCCGAAAGGCTGGCGCGGGCGGCTTCCAGGGCGTCGCCGACCAGGGCGAGGTTCTGAATGGCGGCCAGGCCCCATTGCGAGCTGGCGTTGGTCGAGACGCGCGGGATCTCGACGACCGGCTCGATGACGGCCGGGCCGTCGATGCGGCGCTCGGTGGCCACCGCGCCGATGCCCAGACCGGCGTCGCCGCTGAAGAACTCCAACCAGGCCCGGCGGGCCAGGGCCGGGTCCTTGCGCTGGAACGCCGCGTAGGCGGTCAGGCGCGAATGGCCTTCCTTGAGGTTGCGGCCCTTGGCCGGCGCGCCGGTCTTGGCCCGGAACTCGGCGTCGGAGGCGTTGTAGTACTGGCAGTAGTCGAGCCAGGCGTTCTTGTAGGCCGGGTTGTCGATCAGCTGGAACAGCTCGGAATGGACCTCGACGGCGCCGAAGACCGCATTGAGGTGCGAGACGCCGACCTTGTCGCCCGCGCCCAGGAAGCGGCCGGTCGCGAGATCGAAGTCGGCCCCGCCGGCGAACCACTGCTGCTTCATGCCGGCGATGGTGTTCATGCCGGCCAGCAGGCGGTCGCGCCAGCGCTTGTCGCCGGTGCGCTCCCACTCGGTCAGCCAGGCGGCGGCGAAGGCGCTCCAGCTGGTGCCGAAGCCCATGTCGACGATCCCCGGCGGACGCGACGGCTGGGCGCCGGGCAGCTTGCGGCCGATGTCGACGCGGCTCAGGGTCTCGTCCGAGCCGATCAGGTCGTGCATCAGGTCGCCGACCCGCTCGTCGGCGGTCAGGTAGTAGTAGTAGCGGCGATAGGCGGCGTTGGAGACGCGCGGCTGCTTGGAGCTGTCGGCCCAGTGCTGCACGCCGTGCCGGGTGCCGAAGCCCCGGTAGGGGCCGATGTGGCAGACGTCGACCTCGCCGGTGTGGCGGGTCATGGCCTCGGCCAGGCGGAAGACGTCGGCGCGGCCCGAGCGCACGAACGACAGCCACAGCCACAGGTCCGGCGACAGCTCGGAATTGGCCCAGGCGTAGCCGCCGATGTCGTAGCGCCAGACGTGACGGTCGCTGTCATAGGTGTGCATGACGTCGCCGTGGTTCCAGAAGCCGTACCAGCGGCGCTGCTCGACGTCCTTCATGTAGAATTCGAGCAGGCCGTCGTTCTGGTCCTCGATGACCCGGCGGGTCGGGGTGGAGCGGTCGACCAGGCTCCAGTCGCCGAACACCTGCGCCGCCTTCAGGCGGACGGGCGTGGCCACCAGGCGCGGGGCCGCGCGCAGGCGGCCGGCCATGGCCGCGAACTCGTCCCGCGACGGGGTGGTCGGCAGCGCCCAGAGGGTGATCTCGTTGGTGCGGGCGACGCCCAGCGGACGACCCCAGCCCTTTTCGTAATCCTCGTAGGTGATCTCGAGGGCTTCGCGCTCGGCGGGATGGTCGGTGATCCCCAGGCCGTCGTGGTAGAAGCGCAGGTCCATGGCCGGCGCGTCGGGCGACCACAGCCAGATGGTGAACTCGGCCGCGTCGGTGTGGGCGTGGCGGATGTCGAGCCGGGTCGGGCAGCGCTTCCAGAAATCGGTCAGGGCGAAGGCGACGCCGCCCTCGGCCCCGCCGACATAGCCAAGGCCCGTGGCCCGGCCGCTGGTGACGGCGTCGATCCAGCCGTGGCCGGCCTTGGTGCGCTTGCGGATCGAGAAGCCGTCGGAATTGGGCTGGCTGAGGGTGAAGTCGCCCCAGGCCGGGATCAGGTCGAGACGCTTGGAGACGGTCGGGGCCATGCCCTCCAGCCCCGGGGTCTTGCGGCCGGCCACCTGGGCGTCGCGCCAAGCCTTGCCCGGATCGCGGCGCAGGCCGGTCAGCGGCCGCACCGCCTCGCCCCACACCCCGTCGCCCTCGCCCGAGAAGCGGATGTGGCGGTCGTAAAGCGCGTCGGTCAGCGGCGCCACGCCGACGAGGCCAAGGCCCCGCAGGAAGTCGCGGTTCTCGTCGCCGTCGAAGATGAAGCTGTGCATGATCCGCAGCGAGCGCGCCCCGGCGTAGACGTAGAGGCGCAGGGTGAAGGGCAGCCAGGCGCGGTCGCCCTGGCGGTGCTTGCCCTCCAGCTTGACCACCGCGCGGACCGGGCCCTTCTGCTCGACGGTCACGGCCGTGACCTCGCCCTCGAAGCGGGTCTGGGTGACGGGGCCGTCGTCGAGGTCGGGCCTGTCCTGGGTCAGGGCCACGAGGCGCACGTCGCGCAGGGTCTCGCGGCCGGCCACGGTGGCGCGGGCGATGACGTTGGGGCCCTTGCGCGGGATCAGCCAGGACTGCTCGCCGCTGACGATCTCGACCGCGTCCGGCGTCTCGCGCACCGAGACGGCGGCGGCCGGAGCGACCGGCTTGCCGGGAACGACCTTCAGGGTCGGGGCCAGGCCCGCGCCGGCCGGCAGGGCGTGGCCCGTCCACTTCAGCGAGCCGTCGGGCCAGTAGGCCAGCGGCCAGGTCTGGACCGGCACGGCCTGGCCGTCGGCGCCGGCGACCGTGAAGCTCGCCTTGGCCTTCTGGGTCCCCCGCGGCCAGGGCAGGCCGAAGGTCTGGCCCTCGTGGGCGGCGGGCGGCGCGTCGTCCAGCCAGCGCACGCCGTCGAAACCGAGCGTTCCGGGCGCCTGCGGCGCGGCCTGGGAAGCGGTCTGGGAAACGGCCTGGGCCGCCTGGGCGGCGGCCGGGGCCATGGCGCCGGCGACGGCGGCCGTGCGCAGGAAATCGCGGCGGTTGAAAGGATCCATGGCGGTGCGCCCTCCCGTACCGGGGCGGTCGAGACGCCGCGCGGACGACCTACGAGCCGCCCATTCAACACCGGAACGCGCGCAGATTTATTCTCACATAATGGATGGTCAATGCATTATTTGGAATAAGGTGTCTGAGCCGCGAACCAGGGCCCGATCCGCTCCAGCGCCTCCTTCACCAGGGGCGTCGAGACCGCGAAGCTGAAGCGGATGAAGTGTCGGCCCTCGACCGGGTCGAAATCGAGGCCGGGCGCCGTGGCCACGCCGGTTTCGCGCAGCAGCTTCTCGCAGAAGGCCAGGCTGTCGTCGGTCAGGTGGCCGATGTCGGCCCAGATGTAGAAGGCCCCCTCCGGCGGGGCGATGGCGTTGAGCCCCAGGGCCGGCAGGGCGTCGAGCAGCAGCCGGCGGTTGGCGCGGTAGACGGCGAGGTGGCCCTCCAGCTCCTCGCGGGCGTCCATGGCGGCCAGGCCCGCGTGCTGGCTGAGCGACGGCGCGGTCAGGAACAGGTTGCCGACGAAGGCCCGGGCGCGGGACACCAGATCGGCCGGCGCGACCAGCCAGCCCAGCCGCCAGCCGACCATGCTGAAGTACTTGGAGAAGCTGTTGACGATCAGGGCCGAGGGCTCGAACTCCAGCATCGAGTGAGTGGGGCCGACATAGCTGAGGCCGTGATAGATCTCGTCGGAGACGATGCGGATCCCCCGCTCGCGGCACACGTCGGCGATGGCCTTCAGCTCTTCGGGCGGGATGATCGTGCCGGTGGGGTTGGCGGGGCTGGCGATGATCACGCCCGCCGGGGCCGGCTCGAGCGCCGCCAGGGCCTGGGCGGTCAGCTGGTAGCGGCTCTCGGGACCGCAGGCGATCTCGACCGGGGTCAGGTGGAGGGCCTTGAGGCTGTTGCGGTAGGCCACGTAGCCGGGCCGCGCCAGGGCGACGCGGTCGCCGGGCGAGAAGGCGCAGGACAGCGCCAGCACCAGGGCCGGAGAGGCGCCGCAGGTCAGGACCGCCTGCTCGGCCTCGATCTCGACGCCGTAGGTCTCGCGATAGTGGCGAGCGATGCGGGCCTTCAGGGCCGGGCTTTCCCAATAGCCCATGCCGTCGGTGTCGAGCACCTGGTGGGCGCGGGCGATGGCGGGCGCGGGCGCGCCGGTGGACGGCTGGCCGAACTCCATGTGGATGATCGAAGCCCCCTCCCCCTTCAGCTGATGCGCCAAGCGGCTGATGCCGATGGCGTGGAAGGGTTCGATCTCGGCGCGGGTCATCTTGGGGGCGTCCGTCGGAAAACAGAGGCCGACTGCTAGACGGGTTTGGCCCTTTGCGCCATCAACCCCGGCGTAGTTGGAGGGGATGACCGATGTCCAAGAGCACGCCCGCGACCCTGGCGCTTTCCAAGGCCGGCGTCGCCTTCGAGGTGGCGACCTACGACTACGACCCCAATGCGGAACGGGTGGGCCTGCAGGCGGCCGAGGCGCTGGGCGTCGAGCCGGGCCAGGTGCTCAAGACCCTGATGGCCCAGGTCGACGGCAAGCCGGTGTGCGTGATCGTGCCGTCCGACCGCGAGGTCAGCATGAAGAAGCTGGCGGCGGCGTTCGGCGGCAAGTCGGCGGCGATGATGAAGCCGGCCGACGCCGAGCGCCTGACCGGCTTCAAGGTGGGCGGGGTCAGCCCGTTCGGCCAGCGCAAGAAGGTCCCCACCGCCATCGAGGACGAGGCCTTCGTGCTGGAGCGGGTGTTCATCAACGGCGGCCAGCGGGGCTTGCAGGTGCTGCTCGCGCCGGCGGACGCCCAGGCCGCGGCGGGGGCGATCCGGGCGGCGCTGGTGGCTTGAGCCGTGCGTGTTTCTCGTCCTTCGACAAGCTCAGGATGAGGAACAGGGCAAGGGCGGCTCAGTAGAAAACCTCACCCTGAGCTTGTCGAAGGGCGAGGTTTTCGCAGCCCCTAGAACCGGTAGGTCAGGCCGATCTGGGCGACCGGGAAGTACTTGAAGTCCTTGGCGTCGTCGCGGACCTCGGCCTCTTCCTCGCGCAGGCGCTGCTGGAAGGTGGGATCGTTGGACAGCGTGCCGCCCGAGGCGGTCAGGTCGACCTTGGGGCTGTCGCTGAACGACACCCCGCCCAGCACGCGGAAGCCCCAGCCGCCGTCGCCGCTGAAGGTGTTGTCCCAGCCCAGGCCCAGGAACGGCTGGGCGTCGGAAAGCTCGACGTCGCCGGTGATCGTGCCGATCTGGGCGGGGGTGAAGGTGGCGCCGCCGATCTCGGTGTTCTCGGTGGGCGTGCCCGACAGGTTCAGCTTGCGCTTGCCGAAATAGCCGCCGCCCGAGACGAAGAAGCCGCCCTGCATGGGATGCCAGTCGAGGAACAGGCCGGCGGTCTTGGACTTGATCTTGCCGCTGTAGGCGACGCCGCTGTAGGTCTCGTCGTGGTCGAAGTCGAGCCAGTCGCCGCCGCCGCGGACCACGAAGCTGTCGCTCAGCCGATACTGGGCCTCGAGGCCGAGGCCGGGCGTGCCGATGTTGCCGCCGACGGCGACGTTCCCGCCGTCCTGGGCCAGGGCTTGCGAGCCGGCCGCCGCCAGCAGCGCCGCGCCGAGACCCGCCACGAAAAATCGAACCTTCATTTCAGGACGTCCCTTGAAGTCTTCTTCGGGCGGCAAACCCTTGGAATACGACAAGAGTTCCTACGGCTCAGCCTGCGGCGGGCTCCAGCCCCCTCGCCTCGCGCTCGTCGACGGCGCGGCGGACGGCGTCGAGGGCCTTGTCGACGACCTCGATCCCCGCGCCTTCGCCGACGCCCTCGACGGTGAGGATCCGCCGCCAGGCGCGCGCGCCCGGCAGGCCGTGGAACAGGCCCAGCATGTGGCGGGTGATCCCGGCCAGACGCCAGCCCTCGGCCAGGCTGCGCTCGATATAGGGGCGATAGCGCTCGACGGCCTCGAAGGGCGTCACGTCGGGAACGTCCAGGCCATAGACCCGGCGGTCGACCGCGCCCAGCAGGCCGGCCTCGTGATAGGCCGCGCGGCCCAGCATGACGCTGTCGACGTGCTCGAGGTGCTCCAGCGCCGCGTCGACGCCGGGCACGCCGCCGTTGATGGCGACGAACAGGTTCGGGCGCTCGCGCTTGAGCCGGTAGACCAGCGGATAGTCGAGCGGCGGGATGTCGCGGTTCTCCTTCGGCGACAGGCCCTGCAGCCAGGCCTTGCGGGCATGGACGACGAAGCTGGTCACGCCGGCGGCCGCGCACTTGTCGACCAGGGTGAACAGCGCCTCTTCCGGGTCCTGGTCGTCGACGCCGATGCGGCACTTGACCGTGACCGGGACCTTCACCACGTCGGCCATGGCGGCCATGCACTCGGCCACGAGGTCGGGCTCGCGCATCAGGCAGGCGCCGAACCGGCCGCTCTGCACGCGGTCGGACGGGCAGCCGACGTTGAGGTTGATCTCGTCGTAGCCGTAGTCCTCGCCGATGCGGGCGGCGGCGGCCAGATCCGCCGGCTCCGACCCGCCCAGCTGCAGCGCCACCGGATGCTGCCCCGGATCATAGCCCAGCAACCGCTCGCGATCGCCGTGCAGCACCGCGCCGGTGGTGACCATCTCCGAATAGAGCAGCGTCCGCGACGACAGCACGCGATGCAGCGACCGACAGTGCCGGTCGCTCCAATCCATCATCGGGGCTACGGAAAATCTATGAGACTGAAATTGTTTCATTTTTCGTCTAAATTCAAGATCTTGCAACCTGTGCAAGTTCGCCCTTTGCACGCCCAGCTACGACACTTTTCGCCACTCTACGGTCGCTCGTCGCACACAAGGCGCGCACGCATCGGCAACGATCCAAAAGCTTCCCTCCGGCAAGTGGCGGGCCATCATTCGGCGCCGAGGCCAATATACCAGCCAGACCTTCATCCAACGCAAAGATGCGGAGATGTGGGCTCGGCGCATCGAGCGCGAGATCGACATCGGGCGGAAGCCCACGCCGAAAGCCGTCCAAGACATACGAAATTTCGCCGACCTGATCGACCTTCATATTGCCGACGTCAAGGCCGTCGCGCGGCAGCCAGACGGACGGCCGAGTGACCGCCAATTGCCAGCCGGTCATCGAAATCGGCGAGCTCGGGCGACCATGAGATATCGGACGCCGCATCGTACACGCGGCTTGTCCGAATCCACAGGTCGAGGCTCAGCGTCTTCATTTTCCGGCGGCCGGCTCTGTCCAGAACAGAAGCAACTCAACGCACGTAAGAACATTTCAAGCTTAACCATCTCATCGAGTCACCGGCAATCCGTTGCGGCGATCGCTCGCAGGATCTCTATCGGGCGACAAGCCGGGTGGAGCCGGAAGGCCGAGATGCGCGACGTGGCCTTGCGCGGGACGCCGGATCAGTCGTCCAGGTCCTTCAGGTCCGGCAACGGGATGAATACGTCCAGCGAGAAGTCGATATGACCGGAATCGACGGCTTGGCCGTTAACCTCCGTCCAGATGTGGGGTTCGAACGGCTCGACATAGCCACCAACCACCAGAACGGGCGAGAGTCCTCGACGGCGCAGGAACTCGAAGGCCGTCAGCGCGCGGGGGATGCAGCGTTTGCTCACCAGCGGAACCAGGGCGGCCAACCGCATGGCGGCGAGGGCTTCCTCGACCCGCTCCTCCGGCGATCGTGGTCCCCGCGGCCTGGCTGGGGCCAGAATGGCGCGTCGTTCTCGCACCGGCCGCCAGCCACCAAGACGGATCTCCAGCTGGAAGCGAAAATTCAGCCAAACATACTCAAGGACCGCCCATGCCGATGGCAGGCGATGGGGATGCGAGACGTGGGGCGACGGATGCGCGTCGAGGGCCGGCGGCGGAGCCATCGAGCGCGGCGCCTCCATGGCTTGGGGCGTGGAGACGCACGGTTCGACGAGGCCAACGGAGAGCAGCATGGCGATGTCGGCGCAGGGCCAGGATCGCGCCAGACGTTCGAGCTCCCCCATCGCACAGGCTCTCCGGCCCGCCAGCGCGCGCAGGAACGCCAGCATGTCCCGATCCAGGCTCCAGTATTGGCCGTCCTGGTCATCCAGGACCACGCCCCTCGCCAGACCGGCATCATAGATGGCGAACAGGCCGGGCTTGGCTCGGAAGGCTTCGCCGCTCACGGTGCTCCCTCTTCATTTCGTCGAGCCAGATGCAGAGGTTGAGCAACAAGGCCCAGACCAAAGACTGCTCCGGCGGGTAGGCGCGAGGATCCAGAAAGCGCGGGTCGACTTCGATCCCGGCGTCCGAGAGGACCGAGCCGTCGACCTCCAACCTCAGATCGCTCGGGGTTCGCTCGACCAGGTGGGTCAGCAGATTGCCAATCCCCGTCTTGGGCGCATAGGCCACCGCGTAGGGCAGTAGGTCGCCGGCGGCAAAGGCCAGAAGCCGTTTGGAGCGGAAACCGATCCAGGATCCGGCCCACTGGTCCAGCCTCAAGGTGTTGGCGGCGCGAAACACCTCGAGCGAGGCGATGGGATTGACGATGCGGATCGCCGCGGCGTCGGAACCTAGGCCCATCGGTTCGTAGACCGGCACGTCGAGCAACTGCCGATAGTTATAGTAGGTGGAGAGGCTCCATCCCGCCTGGACGGCCGCGCCCAGGTCCGTCTGGGCGAGAGTACGAGCCTGGTTCAGCGCGTCCGAAAAGCCCGCGCCCAGGACCTGCGCTAAGAACGGATTGGCGACGGGCCTTGGCCACGGCAAGCCACGCGCTTTCGCAAGCGGGGCCAAGGCGTGATCGAAGACAAGCCGACCGGCCGAGGTTCCGTAGGAATAGGCGGAAAAGAAGCCCAAGGCGTTGAGCGTCGCGCCCCAACGGCCTGAACCGGCGAGATCCGCCAGAAGATCGAAGGGGGCGTCGAAGACCTCGTCGCCGCCCTCTCCGGTCAGGATCGTGCCATAGCCTGCCGCTCGCGCCGCCGAGAGCAGACGCGCGAAGATGCCGCTGAAGACGCCGCCGCTGGGCGAGTTGCTGCGTCGGTTGACGTGGCGAATAGCCTCCACATCGATCCAAATGTCCGTAAGCGGCAGCGTCGAGACATCCCGCTCCAGGGCCGTGGCCAGGGCGTCGCGCAGATGGCGTTCGCGAACGCTGTCGAGGCCGTGGCCATAGGTCAGCAGAGAGACCCGCGAGCCGCTGAGCTTGTTCGCGATTGCGGCCACCGCGCTGGAATCCAGGCCGCCGCTAACCAGACAGGCCGTCCCAGGCGCCGCATGCGGCTGAATAACCCGCTCCAAGGCCGTGCGGACAAGGGGCGCGGCATCTTCGAGCTGGAGCGCGCCAGCGTCGGCGTCATCGTTGGGGATCCAGCGCTTCTGCAGTGTCAGGCGCCGTCCGTCCCAAAGCGCCGCGTGACCCGGCGGGACCTGCTCGAGGCCGTCTATGAAGGTGTCGCCGAGCTTGACCGGGGTGTTGCGCAACCGGGTGAAATAGTCAGCGACGGTCAGTCGGTTGAGCCGAAGCGTCGGCAGGTATTCGGCGGCGTCGATCAATGCGGTCGAGACAAAGACGGCTTCCGGCGTTCTGAGAAAATAGAAGGTGCCCCGCCCGATCGGGTGGGCCAGAAGGGTCACCACGCCGCTCCGGGGCTCGAAGCAGACGCATGGCGTGATCTGGGCGAGGATTTCCGGATCATCCTCGCTGGCGGACGCCGCCGGCGCGCCGCGGCGAGCGAACGAGGCGCTTGCGTCGGGCCGGCGGATCACCCCTTCGTTAGCTGTCAGCGCGATATGCGCGCCGGCGCCCAGCGACCAGGTCTCAGAGGTTCCCTGCGCCAACCACGCCAGGTCATCAGTGCCCAGCGATCGGCCGGTCAGGATCAGACGCATGGCGAGGATGCCCTAAAGCTGCGCCCGCAGACGCCTCGCCGGGCATGGCGACTAGCGGTGGCCTCGGCTGTTCTCGATGTTGCCGGTCGAACCGTTTTTGGTCAGCTTGTGCGCCGATCCGATCAAGGCGGGGGCGACCGGCTTTCGAGCGGACGGGGTGGTGGAAGGCGCTTGCTTGGACATGGCGACACTCCGTCTAAGCCAGCCTTCATGGCCTGACTTATTGTCAAGCTTTTCACAATCTACGACGCCTAGTCAACGATCAATTCGACCATAGGATGACCACCGGATTGAGCGCTCGCGCTGAATTTGGACAACGCGCCGCCCTAGGCCGCATGGCCGTTGGCCCGAGCGAACTCAAATTGAAGAACGCCGCTCGATAAACGCTACAATTGTGTTTCTATTTCGGAGTGAAGGGGGCGCGCATGGCCCGCATTACCGATCGCTACCGGAAAAATTGCGGGTGTGGTCGTTGCCCCACCTACGCGAAAATCACCCACTATGCGTGCGACTGCGTTCGCGTCGAGATTTTCAATAATCGCAAGCCTTGCGCCGAATGCACCAATTTCAGTGGTCAGACGCGACGGTGCGGCGCATCCGGCCACCCCGATTCCCATCGTGGATAATCGGTGTCGCTCGCTTCGATCGATCTGGGCCGGCCGGCGCTCAAAACCAGGCGGTACGCCGATGCCATGCAGCATTTCGTGACCCCGCGCCCCTGACGCCCCACCAAGGCCAGCCGATCCAGGGGGCCGAGATCGTCGATCCGCACGCCGAGCGGGCAACCGCCCATTCCAGCTGCGCCAGGCCCTGATCCATGGCCAGCCGCGCGGTGGGCAAAGGATCCTGGGCCTCGTCGAAGGTGAGGTTGACCGCCAGCGGCGCACCTGGCGCCAGCTTCACGGGCGGCCTCCCGAACGGCGCGCCTGGCAAGGAATGGTCCCGGCGATGCCGGCGAAGCGCCTCGCGCCTATGGCCGGAGTATCGACGACGGATTCTCGTAGGTCCGGATGAACTCCGCGCGCGAAGGAGGCTTCGCGTTGCGCCGACGATGGTGTTTCGGACCCTTTGTTCGGCGCGACGACTGTAACAATTTCTTCATCACGCCGTTACGGTGTCTTCGCGTGACTGCGACATCACCCGACTTGCTTTTTCAAGGTCGAGTGGGGTCATCACCATGTCAATTCAGCGTACATCGCAGCGCCCGTTGCTGCTGGCCACCACGGCCGTCGGGATCTGGTCGCTAGCCGCCATCGCCATGGCCGCCGACCTGTCGGGCCACGTCATCGACGCCACCGGCGCCCGCGCCCTGCAGGCCGCCGAGGTTTCGATCGTCGAGCTGGGCCGGACGGCCCGGACGGAATCGGACGGCGGCTTCCGTTTCGCCAACCTGCCGGCCGGCCGGTACACCCTGCGCACCCGCTACACCGGCGCGGCCACGGTCGACACTCCGGTGACCGTCACCGAGAGCGACGCTCGCGTCACGATCTCGCTGAAGTCCGAAGACCCCAACGCCGTCGACAGCGTGCTGGTCGTCGGCCAGCGCGCCAACCTCGCGAGCTCGATCGCCCGCCAGCGCGCCGGCGAAGGCGTCCAGAGCGTCCTGACCCGCGACGCCATGGGCCAGTTCCCCGACCAGAACGTGGCCGAGGCCGTGCGCCGCGCCCCCGGCGTCAACGTGCTGAACGACCAGGGCGAAGGCCGCTTCGTGGCCGTCCGCGGCCTGGACCCCAACCTCAACGCCGCCTCGATCAACGGCGTGCGGGTGCCGGCGCCGGAAGCCGACGTGCGTTCGGTCGCGCTGGACGTCATCCCGTCGGAACTGATCGAGTCGATCGAGATCAAGAAGACGCTCACCGCCGACATGGACGCCGACACCATCGGCGCCTCGATCGAAATCAACACGACCAGCGCCTTCGACCGCAAGAAGCCGTTCTTCGCGGTCTCGGCGGAAGGCTCGTACAACGACAAGACCGGCAAGACGACGCCGAAGGGCTCGGTCGACTTCTCGCGCACCTTCGGCGATCGCCTCGGCGTGGCCGGCGGCCTGTCGTACTACAAGCGCACCTTCGCGACCGACAACATCGAAGCCGACGACTGGGAAGAGAGCGACGACGGCGTCGTCTCGGCCAAGACGCTCGAGTACCGCGACTACGACGTGACCCGTAAGCGCCTGGGCGGCTCGCTGTCGCTGGACTTCCGCGCCACCGACGACACCACGCTGTACCTGCGCCTGCTGGCCAGCCAGTTCGACGACCACGAGTACCGTCGCCGCACCATCTTCGAAATGGACGGCGATCCGGCCAGCGGCACGGCCACGACCGCCGATTTCAGCTCGTCGGACGGCCGCATCACCGTCATCCGCGACCTGAAGGACCGCTTCGAGAGCCAGACGATCCGCTCGCTGTCGGCCGGCGGCCGCACCGACGCCGGTCCGTGGCGCTTCGACTATTCGGCCGCCTATTCGAAGGCGCGCGAGAAGGAGGCCGGCTCGATCGATCCGGCGCGCTTCCGCCAGCGCTTCACCGGCTCGTCGCTGGGCGTCAGCTTCGACTACAGCGACATGGAGAAGCCCGCCTATACGATCACCAGCGGCCTCACCAACTTCCTCGACGCCTCGCGCTACAGCTTCTATCGCCTCGAGCAGACCAGCCTGTCGCTGTCGGAAGACGAAGAGACCACGGCGAAGTTCGACGCTCGTCGCGCGATCAGCTGGGACGACGCCGACGGCGAGATCCAGTTCGGCGCCAAGGCCCGCCTGCGCACCAAGAGCAACGACGTCCAGATCGATTATTACGACGGCTATGACGGCACGTTCACCCTGGCCAGCGTGCTGGGGACCCAGGACTACGACATCGCCGACATCTCGCCGGTGGTCGGCAAGACGGCGATCGCCGAGTTCCTGAAGACCAGCGCCGCGGCCAACCTGGAACTGTCCGACTTCGACACCGCCTACGAGTCGGCCGTGGCCGACTACAAGGTCGACGAAGACATCTTCGCCGCCTACGCCCTGGGGCGCTTCCACCGCGGCCCGCTGCGCGCGGTCGCCGGCCTGCGCGTCGAGCACACCCGCAACACGCTGGAAGGCAACTTCGTGGTGGTCGACGGCGACGACCTGACCATCACCCAGAACAGCCTCAAGCGCGACTATACCGACTGGCTGCCCAGCGCGAGCCTGCGCTACGAAGCGCGCCCCGACCTGCTGGTCCGCGCCGGCGTGTTCCGCAGCGTGGTGCGCCCGGGCATCGGCAAGATGGCGCCGCGCTTCGTGGTCGAGGACGACGAGGGCGAATTCGGCAACCCGAACCTGAAGCCCTACGACGCCTGGAACTTCGACCTGTCGACCGAATGGTACTTCGCCAAGGAAGCCGTGCTTTCGGGCGGCGTCTTCTACAAGAAGGTGAAGGACTTCATCGTCGACGTGACCTACGAGGATTACGCCGTCAACGGCGTGACCTATGACGAGGTCACCACCTCGATCAACGGCGACGAAGCCACGATCAAGGGCTTCGAGTTCAACTACCAGCAGGCGCTGACCTTCCTGCCCGGTCCGGCCAGCGGCGCGCTGGTCGGCTTCAACTACACCTATACCGACGCCGAGGGCGGCGTCGAGGGCCGCACGATCTCGCTGCCCGCCTCGTCGAAGAACACCTTCAACGCCATGCTCGGCTACGAGAAGGGTCCGATCAGCGTGCGCCTGTCGGCCACCTATCGCGACCTCTATCTCGACGAGCTGGGCTCCAGCGCCGAAAAGGACCGCTGGGTGAAAGACCACATGCAGTACGACTTCAGCGCCAAGTACCGCTTCAACAAGCAGGTCCAGGCCTTCGTGGAGTTCGTGAACATGGGCGACGAGCCCTATGTCGCTTACCAGCGCGGCCCCAAGGGCGACCGTCTGCTGCAGTACGAAGAATACTCCTGGACCGGCAAGTTCGGCCTCAAGGCCACCTTCTAGGAACGCCTATCCATCCGCGCCGTCGTCGTCGCGCCTCAACAGCGCGGCGGCGGCGGAGCTTCCCGCCGACATGTGTCGCCCGTGACCTTTCCGATCGCCACGCTCGATCCCTGGGATGAAGTGTTCAGCCGCCGGGAAGTGGCGCTTCTCGCGGAAATTCCTTCCGCCGCGGTCGACGCGGCCGTCCAGGGCCGCATGCTCTCGCCGCCGGGATACAACGCCTGGCGCGGCTCGCCCAAGAACCTGCCCGAACTCGCACCGGCCTATTGCGCGACGATTCACGCACTGAAGATCCACCTCTCGCTTTCCACGCGCAAACGGCTGGTCAAGAGCCTCGCCGAGCTTCAGCCACGCGATCTGGTTGGGGCGAGCTTCGAGATCGAGCCCGGCGTCAGCCTGGATCTCGGACATTTCGCTTACGGCGTCGCTCAACGCGCCCGCCGCTACAGAATCTATCGCCATGCCCGGCCGCAGACGCCTCACCCCGGCGTGACGGACGCCGACGATCGCGATCTCGCCCTTATTTTCGAGCTGACCCACCCGGGCGCGCCCCCCGCCCCTTTCGACGGAGACCGGTGAGGTTACGGCTTTCGGCGGTCCGGCGCGGGGCGTTCGCTGCGTCGAATCCGGGAGCCCGCGAGCAGATTGAGGTAAGCAGGGCTTCAGGATCAACGACCCGAAAGGCCTCGCAGCGCCGTGGACAGACTCGATCGCGACCGCATCTTCGTGGCCATCCTCGAAACCGGCGGCTTCACGGCCGCGGCCCGTCGCACGGGCGTCAGTCCCGGTCAGGTCTCCAAGACGATCACGCGTTTGGAGGCCGAGCTAGGCGTG
>JASGDR010000042.1:0-4803 GCA_047607095.1 Caulobacter sp. | reverse complement strand
TGGCCTTCCTGATCCTGTGGGCCGTCGGCCTGAGGATACGAGACGTCAGCTTCATCGACGCCTGGTGGGGCGTGGGCATGGCCCTGATCGCCTGGACCGCCTTCCTGCAAAGCCCGCCCACGCCGCGCGGCATGCTGCTGACCGCGCTGTGCACCGTCTGGGCCGCGCGGCTGGGCGGCTACCTCTTCTGGCGGTGGCGCAGGCACGGGGCCGACCGCCGCTACGTCGCCATGCTGGGTCACGCCGAGAAGGTGCGCGGCTGGAGCTTCGCCAAGGCCTCGCTGCTGCTGGTCTTCGCCCTTCAGTACGTGATGCAGTACGTCGTCGCCCTGCCCGTACAGCTGGGCCAGGCGGCCGGACCTCTGGGCCCGCTGGCCGCGATCGGCGCGACCCTGGCCGTGGTCGGCATCGTGTTCGAGACCGTCGGCGACGCCCAGCTCGTCGCCTTCAAGGCCGATCCCGACAACGCCGGCAAGGTGATGGACCGGGGTCTGTGGCGCTACACCCGGCACCCCAACTATTTCGGCGACGCCTGCGTCTGGTGGGGCCTCTTCCTGATCGCCGCCGAGGCCCTGCCCTGGGGCGTCGCCTCGGTCGTCGGCCCGATCCTGCTGACCATCACGCTGACCCGCTGGAGCGGCGTGCCCACCACCGAGGGGCGGCTCGCCAAGACCCGTCCCGACTACGCGGCGTACGTGGCGCGGACCCCGGGCTTCGTGCCGTGGTTTCCCAAAGCCTGAGGCCACCCCCATTACCTTCTCCCATAGGGAGAAGGAGGGGCCCGCGCCGCAGGCGTGGGAGGATGAGGGGTTACACTGTTGGTCGGCGTGCCGACACGATCTGGGGCAATGCGGTTGAGGGTGAAACCCCTCACCCTCCCACCGCTTCGCGGCGGGCCCCTCCCTCTCCCTATGGAAGAGGTTTCAATTCATGGCGCCCCGCCCAGACGCTGTGCGTGCCGCTGCTGATCTTGTGCGGCAGCGCCACCCGGCACGCCACGGCCATCGTCCGCGCGTCCGCCACCAGGCACTCCGACGTCCCGGCGGTCTCGTCGATGACGAAGCTGACCAGCCAGCCGTCGTCCTCGTCCACCGCCCCCGGCCGCGCCGCGAACGGCGCCTCGCTGGCGTAGCGGCCCTCGGACAGCTTGAGGCTCCAGCTCTCGCCGCTGACCAGGTCGTGCTTGACGAAGCCGTCGAACAGGAACCAGCCCGGCTTGGCCGTCGTGGAGTAGGCATAGCGATAGGGCTTGCCCGCCCAGGCCTGGTTGAACATGCCGAATTCCAGCACCCGGTCGTCCAGCCGCTGCTCGACCGTCTCGCCGGTCGCCACGTTGAACCGCCAGCGATGCAGCTTGGGCCGAAAGCTGTGCTCGTCCAGATAGGCCATCAGGTGAGCGTACTGCTCCGGCGCCCCGGCCAGCGGGCGCGGCGTCGGATTCTCCTGGAAATAGCCGTCGACCACCACCTCGTCGCCCTCCTCATAGGCGTTGAGGAAGTGCAGCACATAGGTCGGCGCGGCCGTAAACCAGCGCGGCTCGCCGCCCTTGCGCGGCACCAGGGCGAAGCGCGACGGCAGGTCCTTGTGCAGGCGCACTGCATGGACGCCCCGCTCCAGCAGCCCCGCGTCCCAGAATACAGGCAGGTCGTTGAAGATCGCCCAGTTCCTGCTGAACGCCATGTCGTGCGGCAGGCGCGGCCCCGGCAGCGGCACGGGCTGGTAGAGGGTCCGCCGCCCCGTCCGGTCGACCACGCCGTAGTGCATGTAGGGCGCGTGCTTGGAGTAGTTGAAGAACAGGAGCTCCCCGGTCGCCGGATCGACCTTGGTATGCGCCGACACCCCGTCGATCGGCGCCCAGGCCGCCGGGCCGAGCGTCTCCAGGGTCAGCGGGTCCAGCCGATAGGCCTCGCCGCATTGGTAGAAGGTGGCGATCGCCTCGCCGGCGTGGACGACGATGTCGGTGCTGGCGCTGTCCTTCAGGCCGCCATGGGCGCCGAAGCCCGGCCGCAGCGACGTGCCCGGCCCGTCGGCCAGTCCGCCCCACAGGCTCTGTCCCGCCTCCTGCTCGGCCTCGAAGCCGCGCGTGCGCACGAACCGGTTGCGATACCGCGCCCTGCCGCCCTGGAACTCGATCTGGTGCACCATGCCGTCGCCGTCGAAGGGATGGTAGCGGCCCAGCGGGTCGTGCAGCGGGTTCTCGGTGTTGCGCAGATAGATCCCGTCCAGCTCGACCGGGATCGCGCCCTCCAGCACCGTCAGGTCCTCGGCGTCGACCTCCTCGTGCTGCGGCGTCCAGGCGCCGGTCATGTACGGATGGTCGGTGGGTCCGAGCGATGTGCGGACCGCGGGCTGTCGCGCGACTTTCATGCCGTCCTCCCCAGGCTGGCCGGGGAAGCTTAGACCGTAAGTCTCGTTATGCAAGCATATCTCTCGAAAGAGCGGCCTGCTGCATCGCAAACAAAAGAAAGGCCCGCGTGCCGGAGCGCGCGGGCCATTTCCTCGAACGCCTCGGAAGAGGCGCTTAAGCCGCCGAAATCAGAGGACAGCACGGTTCTTGTAGGCCGAAACGGCCAGAGCGATCAGGCTCAGCATGGGAGATCCAGTCATCTGCGTCGCCAGGGCCGAATTGCCCGGACGCCGGCGATATAGTGTGACAACGTTGTCAATTCAAGCCCGAATGCTGCGACGCAACAACGCATCGGCGATCACCGGAAGGACGGAGACCACGGCCGTCAGGCGGCGGCGGCCTTCTCCTCCCCCCGCGCCGTCAGCCAATACATCACCGGCGTGGCCACCCGCGACAGCACGGTCGAGGTGATCAGGCCGCCGATGATGGCGATGGCCAGCGGCGAATAGAGGCCCGAGCGTTCCAGGGCCAGCGGCAGAAGCCCGCCGATGGCCGTGGCCGAGGTCAGCAGCACCGGCAGGAAACGCACCTCGCCCGCCTTCTCGATGGCGTCGTGCAGGCTCATGCCTTCGCGACGCAGCTGTTCGGTGAAGTCGACCAGCAGGATCGAATTCTTGATCTCGATGCCGATGAGGGCGATCAGGCCGATGGTGGCCGTGAACGACAGCGAATTGCCGGTCATCCACAGCGCCGCGATCGCCCCGAAGATCCCGAACGGGATGATGCCGGCCACGACCAGGGCGGTCTTGAACTTGCGGAACTCCA
The DNA here is from genome assembly GCA_047607095.1 of Caulobacter sp. Taxonomy (GTDB): domain Bacteria; phylum Pseudomonadota; class Alphaproteobacteria; order Caulobacterales; family Caulobacteraceae; genus Caulobacter. The sequence continues at coordinate 1,631 of JASGDR010000042.1, read as the reverse complement.
GCACCAGCACCGCCAGGATGCCGAACACCGCGATCATCACCGCCGCGCCCAGCCCCGCGAAACTTTCCGACTGGGCCTCGGCCTGGCCGCCTAGGCTGAGCGCGTAGCCCGGGGGCATGGGCAGTTCCTTCCCCAGGCGGGCCAGCACGTCCTTGGTGACGCTGTCGGTAAGATAGCCGGTGCGGACGAAGGCGGTGATCGTCACCGTGCGCTCCCGGTCGAAGCGGTCGATGCGGGCGGGGCTGGACTTCAGGGCCGGGGTGGAGATGGCCGACAATGGCGCGGCCTCGCCGTCGGCGGTGGGCACATAGACGCCGGACAGGGCCGCCAGCGCGTTGCGGTCGGCGCCGTCGACGGCCTCCATCGGCAGGCGCACCTTGACGGCGTAGTCGTCGCCGTCGGCGTCGCGGAAACGGGCGGTCTCTTCGCCGGACAGGGCCAGGCGAGCGACGCGCCGGGCTGCGCCGGCCGGCACGCCCAGGGCCGCGGCCTTGGCCTCGTCGACGCCGAGGTCGAGGTCGGTGCGATCCAGGCGCACGGGGTTGCCCACGTCGCGCGTGCCGGGCGTGCTCTTGAGGATGGCCTCGGCGCGGGCGGCCAGGGCCTTCAGCACGCCGAGATCGCGGCCGGTGACGCGGACGGCGACGGGAGCTTCGATCGGCGGGCCGTTCTCGAACACCTCGACGCTGATCCGCGCGCCGGGATAGCGGGCGAAGTCCGCGCGCAGGCGGTCGAGCAGTTCCTCGCTCCTGCCCGGCTCCCAGGCCTTCAGGCTGGCGAACATCTCGGCGTAGGTCACGGCGCTCTCGCGCTGGGACTGGTTGTAGAACACCTGCGGATTGCCGCGGCCGAGGTTCGCCGCGCGCCAGACGATGTCGGGCTCGCGCGCCAGCCGCTGGTCGACATAGCGCAGGGCCGCGTCGGTGCGGGCCAAGGACGAGCCGTCGGGCGTGACCACCCGCACCAGGAACTGCGGGGTCTCGGCGGCGGGAAACAGGCTGGAGCCGGCCGCCTTGAGCATCGGCACGGCGGTGGCGCATAGGGCCAGCATCAAGGCCAGGGCCAGCCAGGGGCGCGCCAGCGCCCTGTGCAGAACCGGGCGATAGACGGTGTGGATCACGCCGTTGACCGCCTGGAGCAGTCGATTGCCCTCGGGGTCGGAGTGCTTGTCCAGCACCCGGCTGGCCAGGAACGGGATGATGGTCAACGACACGAACAGCGACGCCCCCACCGTGCACAGCACCGTCACCGGCAGCGAGCGGATATAGGCCCCCGAACCGGCCGGCAGCGCCATCAGCGGCAGGAAGGCCAGCATCAGGGTCGCGGTGCAGCCGATCACCGCCAGGGCGATCTGGCCGGAGCCGTTGACCGCCGCGGCCGTGCGCTCCTCGCCCTCTCGGATCCGACGGGCGATGTTCTCGGTGATGACGATGCTGTCGTCGACCAGCAGTCCCAGGGCCAGCACGAAGCCGGCGATCGACAGCTGGTTCAGGGTGAAGCCGAAGGCCTGGATCAGCGAGAGGCCGATCAGCAGGGAAAGCGGGATCGACACCATCACCACGATCCCCGCGCGCGGCCCCAGCGGCAGCAGCGTGATCAGCACCAGCACCAGGGCGATCGCGAAATCGCGG
>JASGDR010000041.1:0-2899 GCA_047607095.1 Caulobacter sp. | reverse complement strand
GGGCGACCCGCTTGGCGCCCAGGGCCTGCATCGCCCGGTCGATGTCGCCTTCGTCGTCCATGTCCTGGGGGCACATCGCGCGGATCAGGCGCACGGCCTCGACGTCGTCCATCGCCTGACCCACGGCCGGCGCGGCAAGGCAGGCGGCGGCGATGCACGCGAAGATGAATTTACGCACGAAGACTCCCCCAAGAGTTGCCGCGCTGGTCATAGCACGGCCTCGGGCGGCGAAAAGCGCTCCTTCTAGAGCCAGCCCGTCTTCTTGAAGCGCCGGTAGAGCAGGCCGCACACCACCACGATCAGGCCGATCGCGGCCGGATAGCCGAACACCCATTTCAGCTCGGGCATGTGCTCGAAGTTCATGCCGTAGATCCCGGCCACCGCCGTCGGCACGGCCAGGATGGCGGCCCAGGCGGCCAGCTGGCGGGTGATCACGCCCTGGCGCTGCTGCTCCAGCAGCGAACTGACCTCGAACACCGAATTGAGCACGTCGCCCAGGCTGCCGATCAGGAGGTCGATGCGGGAGACGTGGTCGCGCACGTCGCGGAAATAGGGCTTCACGTCGGCGTCGATGCACGGCGTCTCGTGGTGCTCCAGATAGCCGGCCACCTGGGCCATGGGGCCCAGCAGACGCAGGAACTTGGTCAGCTCGCGCCGCAGGGTGAACAGGCGGGTGATCTCGGCGCGGCTGAGGAAGGCGTCCAGCGCCCGATGCTCCATCTGCGAAAGCTCGTCCTCGACCGCGTCGACCACCGGCAGGTAACCGTCGACGATGAAGTCGAGGATGGCGTGCAGCACGTAGTCGCCGCCCTTGGCCAGCAGGGACGGCGTCGCCTCCAGGTGGGCGCGCAGCTCCAGGTGCGCCCGGGCCGAGCCGTGGCGCACGCTGATCAGGTGATGGTCGCCGACGAAGATCTCGGTCTCGCCGAACACGACCCGGCCGGCTTCCATCTGGGCGGTCTTGGCGACCACGAACAGCTGGTTGCCATAGAGATCGACCTTGGGCATCTGCCGCGCGTGCAGGGCGTCCTCGACGGCCAGGGGGTGCAGGTCGAAGCGCTCCTGCAGCACGCGCAGCTCGTCCTGCGTCGGTTCGACCAGGCCGATCCAGACGAATTCGCCCTTGCGCGGGGTCAGGCCGCCGGGGTCGTCGAGGCTGAGCTCGCGCACGCGCTTTCCATCGACATAGGCGTAGGCGGCGACGACGCTCATGCGGGCTCCCGGGACGTTGCGCAGACGGACATGGCGTCAACGCGAAGCGGCGGCAAGGGCGCCGCTTGACGATGTTCGCAATATATGTAGAGTTTTGATCGACGCCCCAACCGGCGTCGCAACGGAACACGTTCATGCCCGCCGCCCCTCGCAAGCTTTCACCCCAGTCCCTGGCCGTGCTCGAGGCCCTGTACGGGCGCGAGTGGCTCTATGGTCTGGAGGTCTCGGCCGCCACCGGCCTGAAGTCGGGCAGCCTCTATCCGATCCTGATCCGGCTGGCCGATCGCGGCCTGCTGGAGAGCCGCTGGCTGGAGCCGGAGCGCCCCGGCCGCCCCGCCCGCCACGCCTATCGCATCACCGGCGCCGGCCGCTCGGCCCTGGCCGACGCCCGCCGTCCGTCCGTATCCTTGGCCCTTGGGGGTGCCTGATGACTGGAAACCGTAGAGATCTCGCCGCCTGGATCATGGACCGGGCGGTTCGCAAGCCGCCCGCTGGGCGCGAGGATTGGGCCAAGGCGATGCGGGCCGAGTTCGACATGCTTGGTGAGGCCAGGCTGTCCTGGGCCCTGGGCTGTCTGGTCGCCGCCGCGCGCTGGCGGACGTCCAGGGAGGCGAGCTATATGGCGTCGCTGGCGGCGGGGGCGGGGTTCGTCGGCGCCGCGCCTCTCGTTCTGTTCGGCCTTGCCGCGGCGGGGCTGGTCTCCAGGCCGCAGATGACCCTGGCGGTCATGCCGTTCCTCGTCGGCGCGCCCGTGCTGGCCGGCTTCTTCATCGCCCTGAACTGGCCCGGCCGCCGGCTGGCGACCGCGGCGGCCGTGGGCATGGGGCCCTCGCTGATCGGCTGCGCCATGCTCCTGGTCGAGGGGCCGGGGCTTCGCCCCTTGGGGCCGCAGACGCCGATCGTCCTGGCCCTGGTCGGCCTGGCCTATCTCGGCGGCCTGGCGGGCTCGGCCATCGGCCGGCGCCGTGCGGAAAGGATCGCGGGATGAACAAGCCGCGCAAGGACCTCGCCGCCGCGGTCATGGGTCTTGCGACGCGTGATCCGCCGGCCGGGCGAGCCGAGTGGGCCGGCGCCATGCAGGCCGAGTTCGCGGCGCTGGAGACGGGCCGCTTGTCCTGGGCCCTGGGTTGCCTGGCGACGACCGCCGTCTGGCGCGCGCCGGGCGAGGCGGTCTATGCGGCGGCGCTGGCGGGGAGCGTGTTCTTCGTCCAGTCGGCGCTGATCTGGCTGCTGTGGATGGCCATGGTGTTCAAGCTGGTGTCGTTCGACACGATGTTCGACCTGCAGATGCCGCTGCTGTTTTCGTCCTACATCGGCCTGAGCGCGTTGATCGGCGCCTATCGCCCAGATCGGCGGTTCCTGACGGCCTTGGTCATGGGTCTCGCCCCGAGCCTGATCGGCTTCGCCCTGATGGGCGGTTTCGGTCGCCTGACCGAGGCCGAGGTGATGGCCGCGCCCGCGCCCATCGGCTGGGCGGCCATGATCGGCATCAGCTATTTTTCGGCGTCGGTCGGCGCGGGTCTGCGCCGACGACTGGGCGCGCGAGCATAAGATCCCCCCCCCTGTGGGGGAGGTGGCCCGGAGGGCCGGAGGGGGAAGCGCGGCGCAGGCCCCCTCAGTCGGCTTCGCCGACAGCTCCCCCAGAGGGGGAGCATCGACGCCGTGCGATCGCTACGCCCGCTCCAAG
>JASGDR010000040.1:0-3148 GCA_047607095.1 Caulobacter sp. | reverse complement strand
TTAAGAGCGCCGCCGCCCGGGAAGCCGGCAGCCAAACGACCGCGCGGAGCGCCTTGGCTTCGTCGAAACGGTACACACAAAGCACTCCGGGCGTCGCCCGGGCGCTCCGCCCTCCTTCGATCAGCTCGCAGCGAAAGCGCGAGGACGAAGCGCCGCGCCTCCCCCCTCCGGCCCTCCGGGCCACCTCCCCCAGAGGGGGAGGATCTGAAGCGCTAGATGCTCCCCCTCTGGGGAGCTGTCGCGGAGCGACTGAGGGGGTCCGCCACAGGCGGAGCCTCCCCCGCAGGGGGAGGTTCCTCGGGGCCGCCGCCTTCTCCCGCAAGAGGGAGAAGCAACACCCTCACCCCGCCCGCTTCAGCAGGTCCAGCACCACGTGCAGGCTGTCGGCGATGTGGACGCACTTGTCGTGCATCTCTTCGGTGGGATCGAGGATGTCGGGCACCATGATGGTCATCATTCCCGCCCCGTGGGCCGCGCGCACGCCGGGATGGGAGTCCTCCAGCGCCAGGCACAGGGCCGGGTCGACGCCCAGGCGCTCGGCGGCCAGCAGGTAGGGGTCCGGGTGCGGCTTGTGCCGCGTCACGTCGTGGTGGGCGACCACGGCGTGGAAACGGGGGAGAAGATCGAAACGCCCCAGATAGCGCTCCACCGCCGGAAGGCCGTTCGAGGTGGCGATGGCCCGCGGCAGGCCCAGGTCGTCCAGGTGGTCGAGGATCTCCTCGACGCCGTCTTTCAGCCGGATCTCGGCCTCCAGCAGCAGCTCGACGTCGGCCCACAGTCGCTCGAAGAACGGTTTGACCGGAAAGGCCTCGCCGTAGAGTTCGCGCAGCATCACCGCGCACTCGGGATTGGTCTTGCCCACCATCGAGGCGTAGGTCGCCGCCGTGATCGGCGCGCCGAACGCCTTGCCGGCGTCGATCATCGCCGCGCGGTAGACGGTCTCGGTGTCGAGCAGCAGGCCGTCCATGTCGAAGACCACCGCCTGGACGCGGCGCGGGAAGCTCACCGCCAGAACTCCTCGGCGCGATAGCCCTGGAAGTAGAGCAGCGCGGTCAGGTCGGCGTGGTCGACCTTGGCGTCGGCCTGGGCCGCCACGATCGGCTTGGCGCGGTAGGCCACGCCCAGGCCCGCGGCCTCGATCATGGCCAGGTCGTTGGCCCCGTCGCCCACGGCCAGGGCGTCGACGGGGGTCAGGCCCAGGGCCGAGGTTTCCTCGTTGAGGGCCGCGAGCTTGGCCTCCTTGCCGAGGATCGGATCGCCGACCTCGCCGGTCAGGGCGTCGCCGGCCTCGATCAGCGTATTGGCGCGGTTCAGGTGGAAGCCGGCGGCCTCGGCCACCCGGCTGGTGAAGAAGGTGAAGCCGCCCGAGACCAGGGCGCAGCGGGCGCCGTGCGCGGCCATGGTCCTGACCAGGGTCTCGGCGCCGGGATTGAGCCGCACCCGCTCGTCGAAGCAGGTTTGCAGCGCTGTGGTCGCCAGGCCCTTCAGCATGCCGACCCGCTCGCGCAGGGCGCCTTCGAAGGCCAGCTCGCCGCGCATGGCGCGCTCGGTGATCTCGGAGACCTTGTCCTTGACGCCGGCGAAGTCGGCCAGTTCGTCCAGGCACTCGACGTTGATGATCGTCGAGTCCATGTCGGCGATCAGCAGGCGCTTCCTGCGGTTTTCGACCGGCTGGATGGCGAAGTCGACCGGGCGCTCGCCGAGCGCGGCGACCACGCGCTCGCGGACCCCGGCCGGATCGGCGTCGAAGCTCACATCGACCGCGTCGGGGCCGAGCGGAACGACCTCGCCCAGCGCGAGAGCGGCGGCGAGGGTTTCGGCCTCCGGGCCGACGAGGGTCAGGACGTGCATGGCGGGGCGGCTAAGCCACTCGCCCCGCCCCGTCAAGCCGCTTCCGCCCGCCGCACGCGGCGGACCTCCCTACTGGGCCTCGATGCCGGTGCAGCGCTGCAGCAGCGCCAAGCCGGCGCGCTTGCCCGTCTCCTCGGCCGCCTCGCCGGGAACCGGCTGGACGTTCTCGAACAGGAAGGCCAGGCCGTCCTCGTAGACCTTGCTCGGCTTGACGCCCTTCTGGGCGCCGTCGTCGAAGGCCTCGTCCATCATCGTGCGGCCCTTGGCCCCGAAGGCTTCGAGCACGAACTGCATGCCGCGGCCGTCGGCGCCCTTTTCGGCGAAGATCTGCGGATAGGAGGTCGCCACCTTGCCCAGGATCACCAGCACGGCGCCGCAGCCGGCCTTCTCCTGCGGCGTCAGGTCCGGCGCCGGCGCGTCCGCGGCTGCGGCCGCCGCCGGCGGGGGCGGCTTGGGCTTGCTCGGCGTCACGGCGGCGAACGCCTCTCCCGCGGTCAGGCCCGCGGTCAGGAAGGCGGCCACGCCGGCAGCAATCATGTATGTACGCTTCATGGAGAAAACCGCCCCCGCCGCAACCGCCGACACGCCCTTCGCGCCCGACTCGCGCGTCTGGATGATCGCCGGACCCACGGCCAGCGGCAAGTCGGCCTACGCCCTCGACCTGGCCGAGCGCACCGGCGCCGAGATCGTCAACGCCGATTCCATGCAGATCTACGCCGGACTTCGGGTGCTGACGGCGGCCCCCTCGCCCGACGAGGAGGCCCGCGCGCCGCACCACCTGTTCGGCGTCGCCGACGCGGCCGACGGCTGGTCGGTCGGCCGCTGGCAGACGGCGGCGGTCAAGGTGCTGCACGACATCGCCGCCCGCGGCCGCCCCGCCATCGTGGTCGGCGGCACCGGCCTCTATTTCCGCGCCCTGACCCACGGCCTGGCCGAGGTGCCGCCCGTGCCCGAAAGCCAGCGCGAGATCTCGGGCCTGCTCTACGCCGCCCAGGGCGAGGCGGCGTTCCGCGACCTGCTGCGCCCGCTCGACCCCGCCGCCGAGGCCCGTATCGAGAGCGGCGACCGCCAGCGCCTGGTCAGGGCTCACGCCGTTTCCGTGGCCACCGGCCGGTCGCTGTCGGATTGGCAGGCCGACACCCGCCCCGCGCTGCAGCCCGGCGAATGGAGCGGCGTGGTCCTCGACCCGCCCCGCGCCGAGCTCTACGCCCGCTGCGACGCGCGCCTGGGCCTGATGGTCGAGAACGGCGCCCTCGAGGAAGTGGCGGCCGTCGAGGCCCGGGGCCTCGATCCCGCC
>JASGDR010000039.1:0-3088 GCA_047607095.1 Caulobacter sp. | reverse complement strand
GTCGGCGGCCGCAACTGGACCATCCGCGGCGGCGACCGCGTCGAGACGATCGATCGCCCCGACCAGACCGCCGGCTTCTCGCCGGGCCTCTATTTCAACGCCGGCCCCGCCCGCCTGCCCAGCCATCACCAGGGCGTCTTGTCCTACGCCAAGGCCCTGGGCGTGCCGCTGGAGGTCGAGGTCAATTCCAGCCGCAGCAGCCTGCTGCAAGCCGACGGCGCGTTCGGCGGCAAGCCGGTGCAGCAGCGCCAGGCGATCAACGACCTGCGCGGCGGCCTTTCCGAACTGCTGGCCAAGGCGACGCGCGGCGGCGCCCTCGACGCCGAACTGACCGGCGCCGACAAGGAACGGCTGCTGGCCTTCCTGAAGACCTATGGCGACCTCGACGCCGGCGGCGCCTACAAGGGCTCCGAACGTTCGGGCTACGTCACCGCGCCCGGCGCGGCCGACCAGCGGGGCGCGGCCCGCCCGCCCCTGCCGCTGCGCGACCTGCTGGCCGACGACGCCCTGCCCTACGCCCTGTTCGAGGACAACATCCTGATGCAGGCGACCATGCTGGAGCCCACGGGCGGCATGGACGCCATCCCCAAGGCTTTGCACAAGGCGCTGAAGGGCCCGGTGCTGCTCGGCGCCGAGGTCACGGCCCTGCGCCAGACGCCCAAGAGCGCCGAGGTCGCCATCCGCGACCGCAAGACAGGCGTCGCCCGCAAGCTGGCCGCCGACTATCTGGTCGTCACCGTGCCGCTGCCGATCCTCGCGAAGATCGCGACCGACCTGCCGGCCGAGGTCGCCGCCGCGATCGCGAGCGCCAGGTACGACAACGCCACCAAGGTGGCCTTCGACTCCCCGCGCTTCTGGGAGGCCGATCAGATCTATGGCGGGCTGTCGTTCGTCGGCGGCGAGACGACGCTGGTCTGGTATCCCAGCACGGGCTTCCACCAGCCGCGCGGCCTGCTGGTCGGCGCCTACACCGTCGGCGCGGCGGCCCGCGCGTTCCAAGCCAGGAGCTTCGACGAGCAGGCGGCCCTGAGCCGGGCGGCGATCGACAAGCTGCACCCGGGCAAGGGCCGCGAGCCGGCCGCCCCGCTGGTGATCGACTGGAACCGCCAGGCCTTCAACCTCGGTCCGTGGATCCACTGGGAAGGCGACGGCAACGACCCGGCCGCCTACCGCCTGCTGAACCAGCCTCAGGGCCGGATCTTCCTGTCCGGCGCCCATCTTTCGCAACTGCCCAGCTGGCAGGAGGGCGGCGTCGCCGCCGCCCGCCGCACGGTCGGCCTGATCGCCCAGCGCGTCCGCGCCGACGGCCTCGTCCTTTCCCGAACGGAGACCCGCCCATGATCCGCAAGCTCGCCTTCGCCCTTGTTCTGACCGCCGCTTTCGCGACGGGTGCGGCAAGCGCCGCCGAGATCCGCCGCGCGCCGTCGTCGGGCGCGATCGCCATCACCCCGTCGGTGGCCGTGCCGGCCGGAACGGAACTGGTGTTCCTCAGCGGCGCCCTGCCGACCATCGCCGACAGGACCAAGCCCGGCGACACCGAGACCCAGACCCGCTCGGTTCTGGCCAAGCTGGAAGCGGCGCTGAAGGCCGAGGGCCTCACCCACGCCGACGTGGTCAAGGCCACCGTCTTCCTGGTCGGCGACCCGGCCAAGGGCGGCGAGATCGACTTTGCTGGCCTCAACAAGGCCTGGAGCGAGGCTTTCGGAACCGCCGCCCAGCCCAACAAGCCCGCGCGCAGCACGGTGAAGGTCGCCGGCCTGGTGCTGCCCGGGGCCCTGGTCGAGATCGAATTCGTCGCCGCCAAGGTCCGCTAGCGACCGGCGACGCAACAGAACCCGCCGCGCGACGGGGGCCGCTTGCCGGCCGATCGCGCACCCTTCCCAACAATCTGAAGCTTTCATCGGGGGATAAGATGAAAACCCAAATTCTGGGCGCGTCGGCGCTCGCCTTGACCACAGCGCTTTCCACCGCCGCCTTCGCCGATCCGGTCGCGCCGGACCCGGCCGCGCCCGACGCCGCCTCTGTCGAGGGCGTGATCGTCACCGGCACGCGGCAGACGGGCATCCGCGCTGTCGACAGCCCCGCGCCCGTGCAGGTGATCGCCGAGGACGCCCTGGCCCGCACCGGCCAGCCCGACCTGCGGCTGGCGCTGAGCAACCTGGTGCCCTCGTTCACCGCCCAGGCCTTCGGCGGCGACGCCGCCAACCTGACGCTCTCGGCCCGCCTGCGCGGCCTCAGCGCCAACCACACCCTGGTGCTGATCAACGGCAAACGCCGCCACGGCACCGCCAACCTCGCCGTGCTGTCGGGCGCCTATCAGGGATCGGCCGGCGCGGACCTGAACTTCATCCCGACCGCCTCGATCGCGCGGATCGAGGTGCTGACCGACGGCGCGGCCGCCCAGTACGGCACCGACGCCATCGCCGGGGTGATCAACATCATCCTCAAGGACGCCGACCACGGCGGCTCGGCGTCGGCGACCGGCGGCGCCTACTACAAGAACGACGGCGAGACCTACAGCCTGTCGGCCAACGCCGGCTTCGCCCCGGCGCCGGGCGCCTATGTGAACGTGACGCTGGAGAACCGCTTCCACGACTTCAGCTTCAGCGGCAATCCCGACGCGCGGGTGACCTCGACCTCGGCCGTGACGTCCAACCCCACCTGGCCCTCGACCCTGGCCGGCTATCCCTACGTGAACCAGATCGCCGGCGACGCCCGCTACCAGCTGACCAACGGCGTGGTCTCGGCCGGTTGGAAGGCCAGCGAGGCGGTCGAGGTCTACGCCTTCGGCTCCTACGGCGTGAAGAAGGCCACGGCCTATGAGAACTATCGCCTGCCCAACCGCCTGCCGGCCGTCTACCCCAAGGGCTTCAGCCCGCGGCTGGAGACGCTGGAGAAGGACGCCGCCCTGACCGGCGGCATCAAGGGCGAGGTGTTCGGCGGCTGGCGCTACGACCTGTCCAGCACCTACGGCCGCGACGATCACGAGGTGCGGGTGCGCAACTCGGCCAACATTCAGCTCTATACCGACACCGGCGCGACCCCGACCGACTTCCACGCCGGCGACTTCATCTTCAGCCAATGGACC
>JASGDR010000038.1:0-11459 GCA_047607095.1 Caulobacter sp. | reverse complement strand
TCGGCCCCCAGCGGGGCGCGGCCTTCTTCGCCGGCTCGAAGGTCAAGTACCGGCTCGACAACACCCTGCTCGCCAGCGCCTGCCATCACCAGAAGGTGGTGGTGGTCGACGGGGTCACGGCCCTGGTCAGCGGCGGCGACATCGGCGTCGACCGCTGGGACACCACCGCCCACCTCGACAACGACCCGCGCCGCCGCCTGCCGACCGGCCATCACTATCCGGCCCGCCACGAGGTCGCCGCCCTGGTCGACGGTCCCGTCGCCGCGGCCCTGGGCGAACTCTTCGCCGAGCGCTGGCGCAAGGCCACCGGCGAGACCCTGGATCCGCCCGAACGCCCGGCCGAGACGCCCTGGCCCGAGCACCTGACGCCGTTGCTGCGCCGCCTGCCCGTGGCGATCGCCCGCACCCAGCCCGCCTGGCGCCACGACGTCGAGATCAACGAGTGCCTGCTGCTGCACCTGGAGATGATCCGCACCGCCCAGTGGCTGATCTATGTCGAGAACCAGTACCTGACCTCGCCGATCGTGGTCGAAGCCCTGGCCGAGCGCCTGGCCGAGCCCGACGGCCCTGAGGTGGTGACCATAGGCCCGGCCCGCAGTCCCAGCTATTTCGACCAGGTGACGATGGACAGCGCCCGCACGGCGGCGATCAACCGCCTGCGCGAGGTCGACGTCCACGGCCGTTTCTTCGCCTTCAGCGCCCGCACGCCCAAGGGCGCGCCGATCATCGTCCACTCGAAGGTGGCGGTGGCCGACGACCGGGTGCTGCGCCTGGGCTCGGCCAATCTCAACAACCGCTCGATCGGGCTCGACACCGAGTGCGACATCGGTTTCGAGGCCCGCGACGAGGACGAGCGCCTGGCCATCGCCGCCTTCCTGGGCCGGCTGGTCGGCCACTTCCTGGGGGTCGAGACCGAGGTGCTGCTGGAAGCCTTCCTGGAATATGGAGGCCTTGGTCCCGCCATCGACGCGCTGGACGGCAAGAGCGGTCCGCGCCGGCTGGAGCCGGTGGGCGTCATGCCGCTGACGGGCCTGAAGAAGTTCGTCGCCGACTGGAGCCTGGGCGACGCCATCGCCCCCGATGACGCCTGGCGCCCCTGGGGCCGCCGCAAGCGCCTCAAGCACGACCTGGCCCGGCTGACCGAACCGCCCCCCGCGCCGCCGGAACATCTGCAGCTATAAATCCCTCTCTCATGGAGAGAGGGAGGGGCCCGCGCCGCAAGGCGTGGGAGGGTGAGAGGGTACGCCCTCACAGAACTAGGCGCGGGAGGCCAATGGCAGATCACATGGTCAGGCCGCTTGCACCCAAGACTTCAAAGCCCGGTGGAACGGGTCGGGATTTTCCGGCCAACGGTGAAACCACTCACCCTCCCACCGCTTCGCGGCGGGCCCCTCCCTCTCTCTAAGAGAGAGGGGTCTTCAGTCCTCGATCTCCAGATCCACCACCAGCGGCAGGTGATCCGACGCCACCCTGGCCAAGGCGTCGTAGGGCGAGAAGACGTTCACCGTGCGCAGGCCCTTGGTCAGGAACACGTGATCGATGCGCATGAACGGGAAGTTCGAGGGGAAGGTCGCGGTCGGGGCCTTGCCCCAGCCGGCGGCGACGCTCTGGGCGTCGCGGGCGGCGGCCTTCAGCAGGCGGTAGGTGGCCGAATAGGGCGTGGCGTTGAAGTCGCCCAGCAGCACGCCGGGCGCCTGCCAGCGGTCGGACGACATCCAGGCCTCGCCGACCAGGGCGGCGGCCTGGCGCTTCTGTTCCTGGGGCACGAGGCCCAGATGGGTGTTGATGATCTGCACCGGCTTGTCGCCCGCCATCACCTCGACCCACAGCGCTCCGCGCGGCTCCAGCCCCGGCACGGCGCGGTAGAACGGCAGCGGGCCCGACTTGATCAGCTTTTCGGGCAGGTGGGTGAGGATGGCGTCGCCGTAGAGCTCCTCCTCGACCGCCATGGCCGGGTGGAAGTGGAAACCCATCTTCAGGAGCTCGGCCAAGCGGTGGGCCTGATCGACGTTGCCGGTGCGCAGCCGGCCGACGTCGAGTTCCTGCAGGGCCACGACGTCGGGCTCGTGCGCCGAGATCACCTCGGCCACGCGCTCCACGTCGAGCCTGCGATCGCCGCCCACGCAACGGTGGACGTTGTAGGTCATCAGCCGCAGCTTCATGGGATCAGAAGATCGCCTGAAACCGCGCCGGGTTCCACGCGCTGTGCGGGCGCGCCCCGGCTGAGCAGGAAGAGGCAGCTTTCCGAGCGCCAGTTCTCGAGCGCCTTGGTCGGGTCGATCGGCCGGGCCGGGCCCTGGCCGGCGAAGGCCGCGCTGGAATCGACACGCACGCCCAGGTCCTGCGTCAGGGCCATGAAGTCGGCCAGGGTGCACAGGTGGATGTTCGGCGTCGCCCACCAGGGCGTCGGCAGGGCCTTGGTCTCGGGCATGCGGCCGCGGCTGAGCAGCGACCAGCGCACGCTCCAGTGGCCGAAATTGGGGAACGACACGATGGCCCGGTCGGCGATGCGCAGCAGCTCGTCCAGTACGTGGCGCGGATTGCGCGTGGCCTGCAGGGTCTGGGACAGGATGGCGTAGTCGAAGGTCTTGTCGGGGAAGTGGTCGAGGTCCTGGTCGGCGTCGCCCTGCACCACCGACAGCCCCCGCGCCATGCAGGCGGCCACGCCGTGGGCGCTGATCTCCAGTCCGCGGCCGTCGACCTCCTTCTCCCGGGTCAGCAGCTCCAGCAGCGCCCCCTCCCCACAGCCGACGTCCAGCACCCGCGCGCCGGGACGCACGAGCCGGAGGATTTCGCGGAAGTCTTCTCGGATGAGCGTCAAAGGAACCTCCCCCTCTGGGGGAGGCGGCCGAAGGCCGGAGAGGGGCCGTTTTCAGCTTCCGAGGCGATGGACGGGCTTTGCGAGACTCCCCCCACCGATCGCCGCGCGATCGCCTCCCCCACGGGGGGAGGTCCCTTGAAGTCGATCATCGCCCGATCCCCCGTTCACGCTCCACCGACGCCATGAACCCCGTCAGGGCCGCGTCCATCACCGGTTCGTCCAGCAGGAAGGCGTCGTGGCCCTTGTCGCTGTCGATCTCGGCGAAGGCGGCGCGGCAGCCGGCGGCGGTCAGGGCGCGCACGATATGGCGGCTCTCCGAGGTGGGGTAGAGCCAGTCGCTGGTGAAGCTGAGCACGCAGAAGCGCACGCCGCGCGCGGCCTTGAAGGCGTTGGCCAGCACCCCGCCGTGCGGCGCGGCCAGGTCGAAATAGTCCATGGCCCGGGTGATGTAGAGATAGGAGTTGGCGTCGAAGCGGTCGACGAAACTGGCGCCCTGATGGCGCAGGTAGCTCTCGACCTGGAAATCGGCGTCGAAGCCCCAGGAAAGACCGTCGCGCTGCAGCTCGCGCCCGAACTTGCGCTGCAGGGCGGGCTCGGAAAGGTAGGTGATGTGCGCGGCCATCCGCGCCACGGCCAGGCCCTTCTCCGGCCGCGCGCCCTGGCTGGCGTAGGCCCCGCCGCGCCATTCGGGATCGGCCATGATCGCCTGGCGCCCCACCTCGTGGAAGGCGATGTTCTGGGCCGAATGCCGCGAGGCCGAGGCCACGATCACGGCGCTGAACAGCTTCTGGGGGTAATCCGCCGCCCACTGCTGCACCTGCATGCCCCCCATCGAGCCGCCGACCACCGCCAGCAGGGTTTCGACCCCCAGGGCGTCGATCAGCATGGCCTGGGCCCGCACCATGTCGGCGATGGTCAGGATCGGGAACGACAGGCCCCAGGGCTCGCCCGTGGCCGGATTGATCGAGGCCGGACCGGTCGAGCCCATGCAGCCGCCGATGACGTTCGAGCAGATGACGAAATGGCGGGCCGGGTCGATCGGCTTGCCGGGGCCGACCAGGCGCGTCCACCAGCCGGGCTTGCCGGTGGTCGGGTGGGTGGAGGCCACGTACTGGTCGCCGGTCAGGGCGTGGCAGATCAAGATCGCGTTGGAGCCGTCCTCGTTCAGCGCGCCATAGGTCTGATAGGCCACTTCCAGGCCGGCGATCTTCGCCCCTGAATCGAGCACCAGCGGCCGGTCGGCGGGGAAGCGCCAGACACCGCCGCCGAGCGGCGCGGAAACGTCCAGGTCGAGATCGGCCATGTCGCCTTGGACCGCCTGTCGGCGAAGGTGTCAACCATGCGCTTTGCGCTTGGCCGACAGGCTCGTATGAGGAGATGCAGAAGACGGCGCTTCCAGCCATTTGCCCAGCTTCGAAACCGCTTTATGGAGTGCGCCATGGACCGTCTGATCCTGATGCGCCACGGCAAGGCCGAGCGGCACGCCGCCCAGGGCGGCGACTTCGAGCGCGCGCTCGCCGAGCGCGGCCGCCAGGACGTGGCCCTGATCGCGTCCGCCCTGGCTTCCGAAGGCTTCACGCCCGATCTGGCCCTGGTTTCGGCCGCCCGCCGCACCCGCGAGACCTGGGACGCCGCCGCCGGCGCCTTCCTCGGCGCGACCGCCGAAACCCTGCGCGAGCTCTATCACGCCGAGGCCCAGGAGGTTCTGGCCGTGGTGCGCGAGGCCGACGCGCCGGCCGGCACGGTGATGGTGGTCGGCCACAATCCCGGCCTGCACGACCTCTCCCTGCGCCTCGCCATGGGCGGCCCGGCCGACCCGACCGAGCTTTCCAAGCTGCGGGGCCGCTTCCCCACCGCCACCGCGGCGGTCTTCGACATCGACGCGTCCGGCGCCCCGCGGCTGGCGCGCGTCTTCTACGCATCCGAACACGGCGGGCACGGCGGCGAATGACCCTGGTCTACAAGATCCTTCCCAAGGCCCTCTGGGACGAGGCCAAGGCGGCCGGCCGCTTTACCGGCGCGCCCATCGACCACGCCGACGGCTTCATCCACCTCTCCGCGGCGGACCAGGCCCAGGAGACCGCCGCCCTCTATTTCAAGGGCCAGGAAGACCTGCTGCTGGTCGGCTTCGACGCCGACGCCCTGGGCCCGGACCTGAAGTGGGAGGCCTCGCGCGGCGGGGCCCTGTTCCCGCACCTCTTCCGCGGCCTGTCGCCGACCGAAGCCGTTTCGGAAAAGCCGCTGTCCCTCGACGCCGACGGCGTCCCGCAACTTGGCCTTTCCGCATGAGCCTGCACGACATCGCCGCCCGCGCCCTGCACGCGCTGGACCCCGAAGACGCCCACGGCTGGGCGATCCGCGGCCTGAAGATGGGTCTCGGCCCCCGCGACGGCGGCGTCGACGATCCGATCCTGGCCACCAGCGTCGCGGGCCTGCAGCTGTCGAACTGCGTGGGCCTGGCCGCCGGCTTCGACAAGAACGCCGAGGTTCCCGACGCCATGCTGGCCGCCGGCTTCGGCTTCGTGGAAGCCGGCACGGTCACGCCGCTGGCCCAGGCGGGCAACCCGCGCCCGCGCCTCTTCCGCCTTTCCGAAGACCGGGCGGTGATCAACCGCATGGGCTTTAACAACGAGGGGCTGGAGCCGTTCGCCGGACGTCTGGCCGCCCGCAAGCACGCCCACGCCGACCGCCTGGGCGTGTTCGGCGCGAACATCGGGGCCAACAAGGACGCCGAGGACCGCATCGGCGACTACGTCACCGGCCTGACCCGCCTGTGGGGCCTGTCGGACTACTTCACCGTCAACATCTCCTCGCCCAACACGCCGGGCCTGCGCGCCCTGCAGACCAAGGCGGCGCTGGAGGAACTGCTGGGCCGGATCGCGCAAGCGCGCGCGGGCCTGGCCAAGGGCGGCGCCGACTATCCGATCTTCCTGAAGGTCGCGCCCGATCTGGAGGACGGCGAGGTCGAGGCCATCGTCGAGACCGTGCTGGCCCAGGGCCTGAACGGGATCATCGTCTCCAACACCACCGTCGCCCGACCCGACAGCCTGAAGTCGGCGCAGAAGGGCGAGGGCGGCGGGCTTTCCGGCGCGCCGCTGCTGACGGCCTCGACCGCGGTGCTGGCCCAATTCCACGCCGCCGCCCAGGGGCGTCTGGCCCTGATCGGGGCCGGCGGGATCGCCAACGGCGCCGACGCCCTGGCCAAGATCAAGGCCGGCGCCTGCGCGGTGCAGCTCTATTCGGCCCTGGTCTACGGCGGCCCGGGGCTGGTGGTCCGCATCAAGAAGGAACTGGCCGCCCGCCTTCGCGCCGAAGGCTTCGCCAGCGTCTCCGAGGCGATCGGGACCGCATGAACCCCGACCAGAGCCTGGCCTGGCTGAGACGCTTCGGACCGCTGGCGGTCCTGGCGATCCTGCTCGCCGCGGCTTTGGGCTCTGGTCTGGCCGGCAAGCTTTCCCTCGAGACGCTGCAGGCCCAGGGCGAGGCCTTGCAGGCCTTCGCCCGCACATATCCGGCGCGCTGCGCGGCGATCTTCGTGCTGATCTACGTGGCGACGGTGTCGGTCTCGCTGCCCGGAGCGCTGATCCTGTCGCTGAGCAGCGGTTTCCTATTCGGCCCGCTGGGCGGGTTCCTGGCGCTGACCGGGGTGACCGGCGGCTCGACCGTGGTCTATGCGGCCTGCCGCACCGCCTTCGGCGACTTCCTGCGACGCAAGCCGGGGGCCCTGCTGACCCGCATCGAGGAAGGCTTCAAGGCCGACGCCTTCTCCTATCTGCTGACCCTGCGGCTGATCCCGGCCTTCCCGCTGCTGCTGGTCAATGTCGCCTCGGGCCTGATGCGGATCCCCTTCCGCACCTATCTGCTGGCCTCGGTGCTGGGCATGGCGCCCAGCTCGTTCGTCTATGCCGGGATCGGTTCGGGCCTCGGGCATCTCTTCGCCAAGGGCGACCCGGTGACCCTCGCCACCCTGGCTTCGCCGCGCATCTACCTGCCGATCATCGGGCTGGGCGTGCTGGCGCTGATCCCCCCGCTCTGGAAGGCCGCGCGCAGGCGCCGCGTTGCCCCGGCCCTCGACGTGAAGTAACCCAGACACATGGCCGAACCGGTCACGCCGCCCGCCGCACCCGACAAGCCGCCCGGAAGACGCCTTCCGTGGCCCGGCGGCCTGTCGGCGCGCCTGCTGCTCCTGACCGCCCTCTTCGTGTTCCTGGCCGGCGCCTGCATCCTGCCGCCCGCCCTGGCCGACCTGGAAAAGCAGTGGCTGCTCGACCGGGTGCGGGCCGCCGAACTGGCCTCGACCATCGCCGACGCCGATCCCGAGCGCCGGGTGACCGACCAGGTCTCCCAGCGCCTGCTCGACCAGGCCGGCGTGGTCATCGTGGCCCTGCAGGTCGACGGCGCCCGGCGCCTCGTCCTGCCGACCGAGCCGCGCGCCATCGAGCAGCCCTATCTGGTCGACCTGCGTGGCCAGAACTCCGGCTCGTGGCTGGCCGCCCCGTTCTTCACCCTGAAGAGCAAGCCCGGCAGCCTGGTCCGCGTCATGGCCGAACCGCGCTTCCGCCAGGAGGCCGAGTTCGTCGAGATCGTGCTGCCCGACGCCCCGCTGAAGGCGCACCTGGTGGCCAATTTCTGGCGGCTGGCGGGGGTGACCCTGTTCGCGGCGGGCCTGGCCGGGGGCCTGATCTATCTGTCGCTGAACTTCCTGCTGGTGCGTCCGATGCAGCGCATCACCAAGGCCATGGAGCGCTTCCGCGCCGATCCCGAGGATCCCGAGGCCCGCGTCGTCGTTTCGCGTCGCCGCGACGAGATCGGCCGGGCCGAGGCCGAGCTCGACGCCATGCAGACCGACCTGCGCACCGCCCTGCAGGCCAAGGCCCGCCTGGCGGCCCTGGGCGAAGCCGTGGCCAAGATCAATCACGACCTGCGCAACATGCTGACCAGCGCCCAGATGGCGTCCGATCGCCTGGCCGCCCTGGGCGACCCCAAGGTGGCCCAGGCCCTGCCGCGTCTCGAACGGGCCCTGGACCGCGCCATCACCCTGGCCAGCGACGTCATGGCCTACGGCAAGTCGAAGGAGCCGGCCCCCGTCGTCCGCACCGTGGCCCTGCGCGCGGCGCTGGAGATGGCGGCCGAGGACTCCGGTCTTTCGCCGAAGGGCGTGGCGCTGGAAACGGTGATCGACCCGCGCGAGCAGGTCAGCGCCGATCCCGACCAGCTGCACCGCATTCTCACGAACCTGCTGCGCAACGCCCGCGAGGCCATCGAGGGCGCGCCCGATCGCGGCGGCAAGGGCCGGGTGTTCGTCGAGCTGCGCCGCGTCGACGGCATGAGCCTCCTACGCCTGTCGGACGACGGCCCCGGCGTGCCCGAACGGGCCCGGGCCAACCTCTTCCAGCCGTTCGTCGGATCGGTGCGCCGCGGCGGCACGGGCCTTGGCCTGGCCATCGCCCGCGAACTGGCCCAGGGCCACGGCGGCGACCTGGCCCTGGTCGAGACCGGCCCGGGCGGCTCGGTGTTCGACCTGACCCTGGCGGGCGTTCCCGACCCCGCGCCGGCGCCCGAGACGGGCGAACCGGCCAAG
Source organism: Caulobacter sp. (assembly GCA_047607095.1). GTDB lineage: Bacteria > Pseudomonadota > Alphaproteobacteria > Caulobacterales > Caulobacteraceae > Caulobacter. The sequence goes on along the minus strand of JASGDR010000038.1, from coordinate 3,057 downwards.
TCGAAGCCCTGATCTAGAACCCCGCCGGCGCCCAGGCGCCGGCCACCAGGGCCAGCACCAGGATCGCCCCGGCCTGGGCGTTGGACTTGAAGAGCTTCAGCGCCCCCGGGCCGTCGTCCAGCCGCACGGCCGCGGCCTGACGCGACAGGTGCAGGCCGAAGAGGCCCAGCAGCGGCAGGAACAGCGGTCCCAGTCCCCCGACCCAGGCGGCGGCCAGGGCCAGCACGAAGGCGAGCACGTAGAACACCGCCACGCCCTGGCGGACCTTGGCGCCCAGGCGGCGGGTCGACGACTTCACCCCGGCCAGGGCGTCGTCCTCGATGTCCTGGATGGCGTAGATCGTGTCGTAGCCCAGGGTCCAGAAGATGCCCGAGGCGTAGAGCAGGGCCGCCGACCAGGAAAGCGAGTGGGTGGCGGCGGCGTAGCCCAGCAGGGCGCCCCAGTTGAAGGTCAGGCCCAGCCACGCCTGCGGCCACCAGGTGATCCGCTTCATGAACGGATAGCCGGCCACCAGGACCAGCGAGGCCACGCCCAGCCCGACGGCCAGCCAGCCCAGGCAGATCAGAATGAGGAAGCTCGTCAGGCTGCAGCCCACCAGGAACAGCCAGGCCTGCTTGACGGTGATCAGGCCGGCCGGGATCGGGCGCAGGGCCGTGCGGGCCACCTGGGCGTCGAAGTCGCGGTCGACGATGTCGTTGAAGGCGCAGCCGGCCGCGCGCATCAGCGCCGCCCCGACGAAGAAGGCGATCAGCAGCCAGGGATTGGGCAGCTGCCCCTTCTCGGCCCCGGCCAGGGCGATCCCCTGCCAGCCGGGCAGCATCAGCAGCCAGATGCCGGCCGGACGGTCGAACCGTCCCAGCTTCAGCCAGGGGCGCAAAGGCGCGGGGGCGTAGCGGTCGACCCAGTTGGCGGCGGCGGCGTCGGGCAGGATGGCGGTCATGGCCCTGGATTAGACCGCCGGACGCTCCGGGTCGAGGCGTGGCCGTTCAAGACCCGTCCTATGGCGCGATCTAGAGTTCGATAGATCATTCCAATTCTGTCGGCAAAAACGATCAATTGGATTTATCGAGCGCCGACTGGGACAGTGGCGCTACGAGATTTGACGAGGGCCACATGAGCAAGACCATCATGACCACGACGGCCGGGGCGCCGATCGCGGACAACCAGAACAGCCTGTCGGCCGGCCCGCGCGGCCCGCTGCTGATGCAGGACTACCAGCTGCTGGAAAAGCTGGCCCACCAGAACCGCGAGCGGGTGCCCGAGCGCGTCGTCCACGCCAAGGGCTCGGCCGCCTACGGCAGCCTGAAGATCACCCGCGACATCAGCCGCTGGACCAAGGCCGCCGCCCTGCAACCGGGCGCGGAAAGCGAAGTGCTGCTGCGCTTCTCGACCGTGGCCGGCGAGCGCGGCGCGGCCGACGCCGAGCGCGACGTGCGCGGCTTCGCCCTGAAGGTCTATACCGAGCAGGGCAACTGGGACCTGGTGGGCAACAACACCCCGGTGTTCTTCATCCGCGACCCGCTGAAGTTCCCCGACTTCATCCGCACCCAGAAGCGCCACCCGGTGTCGAACCTGCGCTCGCCCACGGCGATGTGGGACTTCTGGTCGCTGAGCCCGGAAAGCCTGCACCAGGTGACGACCCTGTTCAGCGACCGGGGCCTGCCGCAGAGCTATCGCCACATCCACGGCTTCGGCAGCCACACCTACAGCTTCCTCAACGCGGCGAACGAGCGCGTGTGGGTGAAGTTCCACTTCAAGACCCAGCAGGGGATCAAGACCTGGACCAACGCCGAGGGTAACGCCGTCATCGCGGGCGACCGCGAGAGCGCCCAGCGCGACCTCTTCGAAGCCATCGAGCGTGGCGATTACCCGCGCTGGACCTTCTACGTGCAGATCATGACCGAGGCCCAGGCTGCGGGCTTCCGCTGGAACCCGTTCGACCTGACCAAGGTGTGGCCGCACGCGGAGTTTCCGCTGATCGAGGTCGGGGTGCTGGAGCTGAACCGCAACCCGGACAACTATCACGCCGAGGTGGAGCAGAGCTCGTTCTCGCCGTCGAACATCGTGCCGGGCATCGGCTTCTCGCCCGACAAGATGCTGCAGGCGCGGATCTTCGCCTATGCCGACGCGCACCGCTACCGGGTGGGCACGCACTACGAGTCGCTGCCGGTGAACCGTCCGCGCTGCCCGGTGCATCACTATCACGCCGACGGCGCGATGCGCTTCGATGCGCCCCCGCGCACCGAGGCCTGGTACGAGCCCAACAGCTTCGGCGGGCCGGTGGAGGATCCCTCGGTCGCCGAGCCGCCGCTGCCGATCCATGGCGACGCCGACCGCTATAGCCACCGCGACGGCAACGACGACTACACCCAGCCGGGGGATCTCTTCCGGCTGATGAGCGCCGACCAGCAGCGCCAGCTGTTCGACAACATCGCCGCGGCCATGCACGGCGTGCCGGTCGAGATCCAGAAGCGCCAGCTGGTCCACTTCCATCGCGCCGATCCGGCCTACGGGGCCGGCGTCGCCTACCGCCTGGGGATCCCGACCGACGAGATCGCCATCGCCGCCGAATAGACCGGAAAGGACTGTTCGGCGGCCCGGGGAGAACCGCCCTCACCGCCCAGCCCGGCGGTTCTCCCCGACCCTACGAAAGGAGAAAGACCATGACCCGTCCTGATCGCATCACCGCCCGCTTCGCCGGCTGGAGCCTGCTGGCCCTCGGCCTCGCCGCCGGCGTCGTGGCCCCGCACCCGGCGACCACGGCCCTGTGGTCGGCCTCGGCCCGCGCCTTCCGCCGCGCCGGCGACGAGGACATGGTCGCGCGCCTGCTGTCGGCGACGAAGTTCGGCCCCCGCATCAAGCGCGGGCTCGAGCGGCAAAGCGCGGGGGTGCTGTATTACGGACGGGCGGGGCTGGCTTAGGCGCCGCGCTGCCCCTCAGTCGCTCCGCGACAGCTCCCCCAAAGGGGGAGCATCTGAAGGGTGAGGCCGCGAAACAAGATCCTCCCCCTCTGGGGGAGGTGGCCCGGAGGGCCGGAGGGGGGACGTTTTCAGCTAC
>JASGDR010000037.1:0-7918 GCA_047607095.1 Caulobacter sp. | reverse complement strand
TCTTGCGGTGCTCCTGCTGGGCGAAGTCCTCGCCGGCCGGATTTAGCTCGACCACCCTGGCGCCCTTGGCCCGCGCGTCGTCGACATAGCCCTTGACCCGGTCGTAATGGCGCTGGGCGACCAGGGCCGTGTAGTCGGGGTTGTCCTTCAGGGTCGGGAAGCTGCGCGCCACCGCCGCGCGCGCGGCCTCGACGAAGCGATCCACGTCCTCGGCCGGCGCCAGCACGTAGTCCGGCGCCAGGCAGATCTGCCCCGCGTTCAGGGTCTTGCCCGCCATCACCCGCGCGGCGGCGGTCTCCAGATCGGCCCCGCGCGACAGGATCACCGGGCTCTTGCCGCCCAGCTCCAGCGTCACCGGCACCAGATTCTCGGCCGCCGCCCGCATCACGTGGCGCGCCACCGAGGTCGCGCCGGTGAACAGCAGGTGGTCGAAGGCCAGGCCCGAAAACGCCTGCCCCACCTCCGGCCCGCCGGTGACGACGGCGATTTCCTCCTCGTCGAAGGCCTTGGCGAACATCGCCTTCATCAGATCGGACGTCGCCGGAGTGAACTCCGACGGCTTGATCATCGCTCGATTGCCGGCCGACAGCACGCCCGCCAGCGGCGCGAAGGTCAGGTTGATCGGGAAGTTCCAGGGGCTGATCACCCCGACCACGCCCTTTGGCTGCCAGCGCACCTCGGCCTTGGCGCCGAACAGACCCAGCAGCGCCGGCGTCGTGCGGCGCTTCTCGGTCTTCATCCACTGGCGCAGGTGGTCGCGGGCGAACTTAAGCGGTCCGATCGAGCCCGCGACGTCCGTAAGGGCCGTGGCCTCCTTGGAGCGCACTCCGAAGTCGTCGCTGACGGCCTTGGCGATCTCGTCCTGGTGATCGACCAGAAGTCCGATGCAGCGGTTCAGCCAGTCGATGCGACGCTCGGCCGACGGCGCGCCGTCGCGCAGATGGGCGGCCTTCTGCCTTTGCAGCACCGTCACCAGGCCGGCCCGGACGGCCTCCTGACCCAGATTGGCGGGGGCGTTCATGCGGCGTCTCTCCCGAAAACGGCCTCTCGGCTCATCTTATCATCGATCAGGATGCGTTGAAGTTGTGCGTGACGCAAGCGCGCCCGCTCGCCCTTAACCGCTCGTTTGAACTCTCGTGCTTATGTTTGGAGCGCAAGCGATCGGCCTCGGAGAATCTGCGGCCGAACGGGGGAATGAAAGATGTCGGACGTCGAGACCACGCTGCGCGGCCCGGAAGCCTACAAGATCGCCCGTCGGGCCCTTGACCTGATGGAACGCCATCAGATCTGGCCGACCGCGCTGAACTTCGAGCTCTGGACCCATTATGTGGCCGATCCGGACGGCGCCCTGGCGCGCGAGATCACCCGCCTGATCTCGATGGGCGAGCCCATCACCGAGATGCTCAGCGAAGAGCTGGCCGCCGCCTATCTTCCCAAGGCCCGCCTCAACGAACAGATCCGCGACGCCGGCGACCTGCTCTCCAAGGAGCTGGAGTCGGTCTCGAAGGCCATCCAGAACGCCCAGAAGACCAACGCCGCCTTCGGCAAGACCCTGGCCGGGGTCTCCAAGGACCTCGACGGCCCGACCGCGGTCGAGGGCATCAAGGCCGTGGTCACCAGCCTGGCCGCCGCGACCCGCCAGGTGGCCAAGGAAAACAAGGCGCTGGAAAACCGCCTGGCCGAGTCGACCGCCGAGGTCGACCGCCTGCGCGAGCACCTCGAGCAGGTGCGCCGCGACGCCACCACCGACGGCCTGACCAACCTCGCCAACCGCAAGGCCTTCGACGAGGAACTGGAGCGCGCCTGCGCCGAGGCGGACGAAGGCGGCTCTTCGATCTGCCTGGCCGTGCTCGACATCGACCACTTCAAGGGCTTCAACGACACCTGGGGCCATCAGACCGGCGACCAGGTGATCCGCTACGTCGCCAGCGTCATCGGCCGCGTCGCCGCCCTGCCCCGCTTCGCGGCCCGCTACGGCGGCGAGGAGTTCGCGATGATCTTCCCGGGCGAAGCCGCCGCCATCGTCGGCGCCACGCTGGAGGAAATCCGCGTCGAGGTCTCCTCGCGGATGCTCAAGCGCCGCTCGACCAACGAGGACCTGGGCGCGATCACGCTTTCTTCGGGCTTCGCCGAACGTCGCAAGGGCGAAACCGCCCACTCGGTGATGGAACGCGCCGACACCGCGCTCTACGCCTCCAAGCGCGCCGGCCGCAACCGCGTCACCGCCGCCGACACCCAGCAGGAATCGGCCAACGCCGCTTAAGAACAGAACACGCGTTCTTCTCCAGAGAACCGCGTCCCGGAGCCCGTCGATCTCACGATCGGCGGGCTCTTTCCTTTTGCGCCATCCGGCCCTTGCGTTCCCCCGGGGCAGTCGCGCCTAGCTTGCCCCAGGCGCGAGAAGACGCCCGGAGGATGCGCGATGGCCTACGAGAAGATCCGGCTGGAAGCCCAGGACGGCGTGGCCGTCGTCACCCTTTCCGATCCCGCCACGCTGAACGCCGCCAGCCCCGAGGTAGCCCGCGAACTGGCGCACGCCTTCGGCGCCGTGGCCGCCGGTCAGCTCGAGGCCCGCGCGGTCGTGCTGACCGGCGAGGGCCGCGGCTTCTGCTCGGGGGCCAACCTGTCGGCGGGCGCGACCGCCGGCCGCCCCATGGATCCCGACGGCAAGCCCGACGCCGGGGCGGCGCTGGAAAGCGTCTACAATCCCCTGGTCACCCTGCTGCGCGACTTCCCGCTGCCGATCGTCACCGCCGTCAACGGCCCGGCCGCCGGCATCGGCTGTTCCCTGGCTCTGCTGGGCGACATCGTGGTGGCGGCGCAAAGCGCCTATTTCCTGCAGGCCTTCCGCCGCATCGGCCTGGTGCCCGACGGCGGCTCGACCTGGCTGCTGCCGCGCCTGGTGGGCAAGGCCAGAGCGATGGAGATGATGCTGCTGGGCGACAAGATCCCGGCCCCCACGGCGCTGGACTGGGGCCTGGTCAACCGCTGCGTACCCAACGCTGAGCTGATGCCGACAGCGCTGGAGCTGGCCCGCGCCCTGGCCGAGGGCCCCGCCTCGCTGGGCGCGATCCGCCGGCTGGTCTGGAACAGCCTGGAAGCCGACTGGATCGGCCAGCTGCACGCCGAGCGCCAGGCCCAGCGCGCCGCCGGCAAGACCGAGGACTTCATCGAAGGCGTCAGCGCCTTCCTCCAGAAGCGTCCGGCGGCCTTCAAGGGGCGGTGAAGCTTGGCTAGTCTGGCGCGATGAACGTGCTTTTCGTCTGTAGTCAGAACAAGCTGCGCAGCCCGACCGCCGAACAGGTCTTCTCGCGCTGGCCAGGGATCGAAGTCGATTCCGCGGGCCTCAACAACGACGCCGAAAACCCGGTGACGCCCGAGAACGTCGCCTGGGCCGACCTGATCTTCGTGATGGAGAAGACCCACAGGAACAAGCTGTCGAAGAAGTACCGCCAGCACCTGCGGGCCAAGGTGATCTGCCTGGGCATTCCCGACGACTACGAGTTCATGGACGAGGCGCTGGTGAACCTGCTCCAGGCGCGCGTGCCGCAGTTTCTGCCCTCGAACTAGCGCGTCATCCCGGCTCTCCGCCCTACGCGCTCCGGCCGGGATGACAATGAATTGGGGGGCGCTCGAAAGCGCCCGCCCCCTCAATACTTCAATCGGAAGCCCACCGACACGCTGCGGCCCGTCGAGCCGTAGTTGGTGGTCAGGTGGTTGGCGTCGTAGGCCCAGCGCTCGGTCTTCTGGTTGGTCAGGTTCAGCGCCTCGACGTTCAGCGTGATGTACTTGTTGACCGTGTAGGTCGCCGAGCCGTCGAGGTTGAACGTGGCGTTGGAGCCGCCGAAGTCGTTGACGTAGGGCGACGAGCAGTCGCCCGGCGCGCAGGTGCCCGACGCCAGCGGATAGGTCGTGTAGTAAGCCGCGCGATAAGCGCTCGACAGGCGCGCAGACCACTTGTCGGCGTCGTAATAGACCGTGAAGTTCACAGCGTCGGGCGAGGCCCCCAGCCACGGCCCCTCGACGATGCCGTTCGGGTCGTCGGGGTTCAGGATGTAGCCCAGCTTGGATTCCAGGTGGGTGTAGTTGGCCTGGACGCCCAGCTTGTCGAACGGCTTGGGCAGGAACGACAGGTTCTGCTGGTAGCTGAACTCGACGCCCGAGATCCGGCCGCCGGGCGCGTCGACGTACTGGCGGATGGTCCAGTCGCCGTCCGCGGCGATGTAGGCCAGCAGGGCGGTGTTGGTCAGGGCGTCCTTGACCGAGGCCAGGCTGGCGCTGTCGAGCAGGCTGGAAAGCGGCCCCGAACGCGTCACGTTCTGCGGGAAGCTGCTGATCTCCTTGGTGAACACCGCCGCCGAGAACAGGGCCCCGGGGGCGAAGTACCATTCGAACGACAGGTCGTAGTTGATGGCCCGGAACGGCTTGAGCTCCGGGTTGCCCAGGGTGATCGACGGCAGCGAGCTCGACGGCAGCGAGGTGCTGAGCGAGGAGATGCCCGGCGACAGGTTGGCCAGCTGCGGACGCGCCATCACCTTGGCCGCGCCGAAGCGCACCAGCATGCCGTCCTTGACCTCGTAGGCCAGGTTCAGCGACGGCAGCAGGTCATGGTACTTGTTGGTCGCCGTCAGGGCCCGGGCCGAGGTCGAATAGCCGTTCGACTCCACCTCGGTCAGGGCGTAGCGCACCCCGACATTGCCGCGCAGGGTGCGGCCCGCGACGTCGCTGCGGAAGTCGAACTGGTTATAGAGGCTGGTGTCGGTCTCGGTCACCGAATAGGCGTTGCCGGGATTGGACTTCGACGACAGGCGCCAGTCGCCCCACTTGTTCACGCAGTTGCAGTCAAAGCCGAACAGGCTGCGGAACTTGTCGATGTCGGGCACGATGAAGCTGGTCGGGGTGCCGGACGAGACGTCCAGGCCCGCGCCCCACTCCACCAGCTTGCTCATCGCCGCCGTCGTGGTGTTGGCCTCCAGCAGGGTCGGATTCAGGGTCTCGGTCGCCAGGCGCTGATACTGCGAGGTGACGAACTCGTAGATCCGCCGGCTGACCCCGCCGCTCCAGATCAGGTCGTCGTCGAACTCGTACTTCAGGTCGACCTTGGCGGTCTGGTAGCGGTTGTCGACATAGCGCTCGTAGTGGCGCATGGCCGAGAAGCCCTTGACCGTGTCCCACTGGGTCGGGTCGGCCACGTCGAATCCGAACTTGAGGATCGGCATCGCGCCGCCGCCCCGCTCGTCATAGACCACGCCGTCGGCGTCCATGTGGTTGAACTCGACCAGCAGGCCGGTGTTCTGGGTGCGCGAGCGCGACAGGCCGTAGGTGGCGTTCAGGGTGAAGCGGTCGGTGAACTCGTGGGCCACGTTGAACGAGGCCTGCTGGAAGGTGGTCGTGTAGTAGCTCTCGTCGGCGGCCGAACGGACGTCGACATTGTTCATCACCAGATAGTCGGCCTGGTTGGCGTCGTTGACATGGGCTTCCAGCACCTGGGTCGCAGGACGGCCGACCAGGGCCTGGATGGCGTCCAGCACGCCGGCCGTGCCGGTCACGCCGTTGTAGCCGTACTTGTAATAGTAGTCGTAGGGCTCGAGGTTGTTGGGATTGTAGCTGTAGCTCGTGCCCGACACGAGCGAAGAGCCGTAAAGCTCCGTGCCGCAGTCGATGGCGTCGCGATAGGCCGTCGCCGTCTGGCTGGTGCAGTACGGCAGGATCTGGCGCTGCACGCTCGCCGGCGCGGTCGAGGCGTTGTAGGTCGAATAGGTGCTGCCGCCCGAGGTCACGGTCTTGGTGTTGTTGCGGTTCAGGCCGACCGTCTGCAGCTGGTAGTTCGTCTGATCCTGCCACAGGCGCGAATAGACGAGGTCGGTGGTCACCGTGGTCTTCGGCGTCGGCCGCCACTGGAAGGCCGCGGTGGCGCCGATGCGCTCCTGCTGCAGCTCGGCGTGGTTCAGCGTGGCCAGGGCCGGGATCACCGTCAGGTCGTTCATCTGCGCCAGGGCGTCGGCGCTGGAGCCCTCCGCCACTGTCGCGAAGCCGGTGGCCGAGGTCGCCGCGCCGGTGTGGGTGGCGTTGCGATACAAGAGATCGCTCTGGCCGGCCTGGCGCTGATAACTGTCGATCGTCTGCTTGCGCGAATTGTAGGCCAGCGAGAACAGCGCTCCGAGGTCGCCGATCCTGGTGTCGTTCCAGCGGTCGGAGACCAGGCCCGCGACGCGCGGCACGTGATGGCCGCCGTTCTCGTAGTAGGAATCCTGGATCGACAGGGCCAGGCGCCGGCCCTTGAAGTCGAACGGCCGGCCGGTCTGGAGATCGACCGTCGCCCCCAGCGAGCCCTCGTCGGTCTCGGCAGAGGCCGTCTTCTGCACCTTCAGCGAATTGAAGAGCTCGGAGGCGAAGGTGTTGAAGTCGAACCCGCGCGAGCGGTTGGGGCTGGTGCCGGAATCGGTGGCCGCCGCCGTCGACAGGGCCTCCAGGCCGTTCAGGCGCACCCGGGTGAAGTCGCTGCCCAGGCCGCGAACGGTGATCGTGCGCCCTTCCCCGTTCTCGCGGTCGATCGAGACGCCCGGCAGGCGCTGCAGCGACTCGGCGAGGTTGGCGTCCGGGAAGTCGGCGATGTCCTCGGCGTTGATCGCGTCGACCATCACATTGGCGTTGCGCTTGATGCTGATGGCGCTCTGCAGGGCCGCGCGGTAGCCGGTGACCACAACCTCCTCGACGGCGTTGTTCTCGACGGTCTGGCCCGAGGCCTGGGCCTGTTCCTGCGCGCGGGCCGTCCCGGCGGCCAGCGCCAGCATCGAAACGGCCGCGAACAGGCGCGCCGCGCCGCGACGTTCGAATGTCTTGTGAAGCATCGAAGCTTCCCCCTCCCTGTCGTTTCCTTTGGAGAGGGCCCGTTGTGCTCCGCGCCGCCCTCCGGTCGCCGCCAGAAGCGGTAACCGGTGTCATTTCAGCGACATCGCTTTGGCGGCGAATTTCGAGACATTGCTCACCGGCGTCGCGGGGTGTCGAAATCGCAGGGAAATGCTAGGCGTCGGAACGGAAAAGGGCGGTCGCGCCCAGCGCACCGCCCTTCGAAAACGTCTGAAGCGACAGACGCAAACCGATGATTTTTCAGCTCTATCAGTACTGTTTGTAGCTCTTTTCCTCGAAGATCTCCGAGCCGCTGAGGCTGTTGATCTGGCGCTTCACGGCCGCGCGCTTGTCGTTGTCGAGATAGACGCGACGGGCCAGCTGGATGAACTCGGGACCGAAATCCTGGGTCCGTTCGCAGGCGCGCTTGCCCTCCTCGATGTCCCAAAGCGCCGCGTTGATTTCAGTCAGTTCGGCGGTCAGGCGGTCGAGTTCGGCGCTGGGAACCAGCTTTTCGGCGGCGATTCCCTCCAGCAGGGCCAGCTCCTTGCGGACGTTGGCCTCCTTGGCCGGATCGCCGATGCGCACGGCCTTCACCCGCAGGATGGTGATCTTGTCGACGAGCTCGCCGGCGGAAATGGGGGCGAGGATGGACATCAGGAAACTCCGGCGATCAGGGTGTCGAGGGCGGCCTTCACGACATCGGTCGGAAGTGCGGCCATGCCCTCTCCGTAGTCCTCGGCGCATAGCAGCTCAAGACGGCGCGCGGCAGGCCGGAACTTGACCGCCTTGCGGCGGTTCAGTTGCAGCGACAGCAACGGCGCGCCGCCGGCCGCCAGCATGTGTCCCGGGCCGGCGTCGTTGGCGACCGCCGCCGCCAGCCGTCCGGCCAGGGCTATGGCCAGCAGAGGCCCCTTCACCGCGGAGAAGCCGTCGCCGCGGTCGGCCTCGGGGAACAGCGCCCCCGGAACCTCCTCGCGGGCGATCGCCGCGTCGGCCGCCTCGTCGGGCCCGAAGAAGAACACCGGCGTGCGGCCCGCGGCCTGCTGCTCGCGGGCCAGATCGAGAT
>JASGDR010000036.1:0-3453 GCA_047607095.1 Caulobacter sp. | reverse complement strand
ACCTAAAGATCCTCCCCCTCTGGGGGAGGTGGCCCGGAGGGCCGGAGGGGGGCCGTTTTCAGCTTCCGCTGAATGTGGCCGCCTTCCCCCTCAGTCGCGGAGTTTATCCTCGGGCCGGCCTATGGCCGGACCCGGGGGCGACAGCTCCCCCTCCGGGGGAGCATCCCGCGCTCAAGCCCCCACCAGTTCCCGGCCGATCAGGAACCGGCGGATCTCGTTCGTGCCCGCGCCGATGTCGTAGAGCTTGGCGTCGCGCAGCAGGCGCTCGACGGGCCACTCCTTGGTGTAGCCGGCCCCGCCCAGGGCCTGGATGGCCTCCAGCGACACCTTCACGGCGTTCTCGCTGGCCATCAGGATCGCCCCGGCCGCGTCGAACCGCGTGGTCCTGCCGGCGTCACAGGCGCGGGCCACGGCGTAGACATAGGCCCGGGCCGAGTTCAGGGCCACGTACATGTCGGCGACCTTGCCCTGCATCAGCTGGAACGAGCCGATCGCCTGGCCGAACTGCTTGCGCTCGCGAACGTACGGAAGGACGTAGTCGAGGCAGGCCTGCATGATGCCCAGGGGGCCGGCGCTGAGCACGGCGCGCTCGTAGTCGAGGCCGCTCATCAGCACCCCGACGCCGCCGCCCACCGGGCCCATGACGTTCTCCTCGGGGATCTCGCAGTCCTCGAACACCAGCTCGGCGGTGTCGCTGCCGCGCATGCCCATCTTGTCCAGCTTCTTGGAGACGCTGAAGCCCTTCATGCCCTTCTCGACGATGAAGGCGGTGATGCCCCGGCTGCCCTCGCCGGTCTTGGCGTAGACCACCAGCGTGTCGGCGTGCGGCGCATTGGTGATCCAGAACTTGGTCCCGTTCAGCACGTAGCGGTCGCCGACCTGCTCGGCGCGCAGCTTCATCGAGACGACGTCCGAGCCCGCTCCGGCCTCGCTCATCGCCAGGGAGCCCACATGCTCGCCGCTGATCAGTTTCGGCAGGTACTTGCGCTTCTGCTCCGGGGTCGCCCAGCGGCGGATCTGGTTGACGCAGAGGTTCGAGTGCGCGCCGTACGACAGACCCACCGAGGCCGAGGCGCGGGAGATCTCCTCCATCGCCACCACGTGCTCGAGATAGCCAAGGCCCAGCCCCCCGAACTCCTCCTCCACGGTGATCCCGTGCAGGCCCAGGTCGCCCATCGGAACCCACAGCTCACGGGGGAAGGCGTTGGTCTCGTCGATCTTGGCCGCCAGCGGCGCGATCTTGTCGGCGGCGAAGCGGGCTGTGGTTTCACGAATCGCGTCGGCCGTCTCGCCGAGCGCGAAGTCCATCGAGGGTGCGGTTTGCAGCGTCATGCGGCGATGAATAGCACAAACTCCCACCGATCAACGAGACCGGCGGGCGTTCATGCTCTTTGTCGGATCGATCCGGGGTTCAACCCGGTCTTTTCGAAACGACGTTCGTCGATCCCGGCGCTACTCGGCCGCGTCGTCGTCGAGGTCGGGCCCGCCCAGCTTGCGCAGCAGCAAATAGGCCGAGACCGCGAAGCAGATCACGCCGATGACGCTGGCGCCCCAGCCGAACATGCGGATCGGCGTCAGGCCCGGATCAGAAGCGACCGACAGGTTCCACAGCACGCCGCCGCCGAACAGGGCCAGGCCCAGCAGGCCCAGGCTGACCAGCAGGCTGGCGCCGCCGAACACCGGCTGCTCGGGCGGGTTCAGCGGCACGTCCAGCGTCTGGATGTCGATCTCAGCGCCGCTGGTCGAGAAACCGCCCAGATTGAACGGCGAGCGCGAAGGGGCGGCCTGCTCGAACAGGGTCGGCTCGACCTGGGCCGGCGCGGCCGGCGGCTCGGGCGTGAACAGCGGAGCCTGGGCCGGGGCCGGCTCTTCCGGCGTCAGGCGGAAAGGCTCCAGGATCGGCGCGGCCTCGACGGGCGCGTGCAGGACCGGGGCCGGCTCGGCCGCGGCGACCGGCGCGACGACGGGCGCCGGCGGCGGCTCCGGCACGACCAGATCTTCGACCGGCTTGGCGACGGGACGGACAGGCTCCTCGGCCAGGATCTTCTCCAGGCGAGCGCTGACGCCGGCGGCGGCCACCTCGGTGGCGCTGGGGCCGTCCTCTTCCGGGACGACCGGGGTCAGGGGCGCGGCGACGACGGTGCCGGCCTCGCGCTCGGCGAAGGCCTTGTCGCCCTCCAGCCGCGTCGAGACGGCGGCCGGGGTCTGCTTGGGGATGGCGCAGGTCGCATCGTAGTCGACCTTGGGCCGCAGAACGGGGCTGGGCGCGGGCACCCACTGGCCGTCCGGCGGAGTCAGGAACAGGGTCTTCTCGGCGGCGCGGCGGCGCACCAGGGCGTCGATGACGATCCGCTCGCCCTCGAAATCGGCCTTGCGCCACATCTCCATGGCGCAGGCGGCCTGCAGCAGCGAGCCCTCGTTGATCCGGCGCAGCACGCCCGAACGGACGAAGTTCTCGGTCCCGATGTTGAACGCGAAGCAGGTCAGGGCGTCGAACTGGTTCTGGTTCAGCGGCGCATAGCTGTTTTCGTTCACCGCGTGGGCCACGGTGATCAGGTCGTAGAGCAGCAGGGCCTCGGCGTCCTGTTCCGAGACGGTCGCGCCCCCCCGGGCGGTCAGGGTATGCCCGTAGCCGATCGTCCAGCGCCCGTCGGGCAGCTGGGCGGCTTTCTGCCGATAGCCTTCGAACCTCTTGATGAGATCGACGGCGGCGCGGGAGACCTGATGACGCGGTTTCATCGCGAGTTGACCCAATTTGAAACGCAGGCGGATGCCCTCGCCCGGTCCCGCGCAAGACCGGCGCCGTTTCTTAAGGTTCAGGTAAGGAAATCCGGCCGGGACCTAGTTGAACAGCAGGGCCGCGATCAGCAGCACCGAGAAGAAGCCCGCGAAGTCGGTCAGGAAGGTCACGAAGATCGACGACGACACCGCCGGGTCCCGGCCCATCTTCTCCAGGGCCAGCGGCGCCAGGATGCCGCCCACGGCGGCGGTGAAGATGTTGGCCACCAGGGCCAGGGCGACCGTCAGCGACAGCTTCGGATTGTCGTAGAAGACATAGACCGCCGCCCCCATGACGATCGCCAGGGTCAGGCCGTTCATGACGCCGACCAGCAGCTCGCGGGTGATGATCCGCGTGGCGTTGGCCGCCGTCAGCTCCTTGCTCGACAGCGCCCGCACCGCCACCGCCAGGGTCTGGGTGCCGGCGTTGCCGCCCAGGGACGAGACGATCGGCATCAACACGGCCAGGGCCACCAGCTTGGAGATCTCGGCCTGGAAGAGCGCGATGCCGGAAACCGAGATCGTCGCCGTCAGCAGGTTCAGCAGCAGCCAGGGCAGGCGCGAGCGCACGATCTCCACGACGCTGGCGTCGCGGCCGACGTCCGACACGTTGGCCAGGGCCAGAATGTCTTCCTGGGCCTCTTCGCGGATGACGCCGACGATGTCGTCGACGGT
>JASGDR010000035.1:0-2504 GCA_047607095.1 Caulobacter sp. | reverse complement strand
GGCCAGGGCGCCGGCGGTCAGAGCGGGCGGCAGCGAGGTGGTGAAGATGAAGCCCGAGGCCATCAGGCGCACGGCGTCGATCACCTCGGCGTCGCCGGTGATGTAGCCGCCCATGACGCCGAACGCCTTGCCCAGCGTGCCCTCGATGATGTCGATCTCGCCCATGACGCCGTCGCGCTCGGCGACGCCGCCGCCGCGCGGACCGTACATGCCGACCGCGTGGACTTCGTCCAGATAGGTCATGGCGCCGTACTTCTTGGCCAGGGCCGCCGTGGCGCCGATGTCGGCGATGTCGCCGTCCATCGAATAGACGCTCTCGAAGGCGACCAGCTTGGGCGCGTCGGCCGGAGCCGCCGCCAGCAGCGCTTCCAGGTGAGCCAGGTCGTTGTGGCGGAAGATGTGACGCGGGCCGCCGCCGTTGCGGATGCCGGCGATCATCGAGGCGTGGTTCTGGGCGTCCGAGAAGATGATCAGCCCCGGCAGGATCTTCTGCAGGACGCTGAGCGTGGCTTCGTTGGAGACGTAGCCCGAGGTGAACAGCAGCGCGGCTTCCTTGCCGTGCAGGTCGGCCAGCTCGGCTTCCAGCTCCACGTGGTGGTGGTTGGTGCCCGAGATGTTGCGGGTGCCGCCCGAACCCGAGCCGTGCTCGTCGATCGCCTGGTGCATGGCGTCCAGCACGACGGGGTTCTGGCCCTGGCCGAGATAGTCGTTCGAGCACCAGACCACGACTTCGCTCTCGCCGCCGTCGACGCGGGTCCAGGTGGCGCGCGGAAAGGCGCCGCGGTGGCGCTTCAGGTCGGCGAACACCCGGTAGCGGCCTTCGTCGCGGATCTGGGAGACAGCAGCGGTGAACGCGGCTTTGTAGTCCATGCTCGTATCTTCCCCCCGGACCGAGGCCCGGCGGTCCTTGTTCTTCTGGCCCGGCTTTTCGCACCGCGCCGACGTAGTGTCCACCTAAGGGCCTCTACCTACAAATTGGAATTAGCCTTGGTGTCGCATCGATTGGTTCTATAAGCGGTCAACTCAACCCTGCCTTGTTCAAACCAGCTCCGCAAGACGTCCTCGCAAAAGCTGCAGCACGGCGGAGAAGTCCTTGCCCCCGAAACCGTTGGCGTCGAACAGCGCGTAGAGCGCCTCGGCCTGGGCTCCCATCGGCGTGCTGGCCCCGGCGCGGGCGGCCGCCTCCTGGGCCAGCTTGAGGTCCTTGAGCATCATCGCCGTCGCGAACCCGCCCTCGTAGCCGCGGTCGGCCGGGGTGGCGGGCCCGACGCCGGGCACGGGGCAGTAGGTCGAGACCGACCAGCACTGGCCCGAAGACTGGCCGGCGATCTCGAAGAAGCGATCGGCGGCCAGGCCCAGCTTCTCGGCCAGGGCGAAGGCCTCGCACGTTCCCAGCATCGACACGCCCAGCAGCATGTTGTTGCAGATCTTGGCCGCCTGCCCCGCCCCATGGCCGCCGGCGTGGATCACCGCCCGGGCCATCGGCTTCAGCGCCGCCTCGACCGCGGCGAAGTCGACATCGTCGCAGCCGACCATGAAGGCCAGGCTTCCGGCCTCGGCCGCCATGATCCCGCCGGAGACCGGCGCGTCGGCGAAGCGGAAGCCCGCCGCCCTCGCCTGCTGCGCCACCGCGCGGGCGCTGTCGACGTCGATGGTCGAGCAGTCGATCAGCAGAGCCGACGCCGGGGCGTTGGCCAGCACATGCTCGCCATAGACCGCGCGCACATGCGGCCCCGCCGGCAGCATAGTGATGACGACCTCGGCGTCCTTCACCGCCCCGGCGACCGACTCGGCGGCCGCGCAGCCGGCCGAAACGGCGCGCTCCAGCGCCGGGGCCGACAGGTCGAAGGCGGCGACGGCGTGGCCGGCCTTGGCCTGGTTGGCGGCCATGCCGCCGCCCATGTTGCCCAGGCCGATGAAGGCGATGCGGGTCATTGGGGTTTCCTCCTACGCAGGGCCGTTCGGCCTCTCGTTCTTCTTCGACAGTTCTAGATGCAGGTGGTCGTCGTGCCGCGCCGCCCTGCATCCCTGAAAGCGGATCATATCGACGTCCGGCGCCCAGCGCGCCTTCAGATGGGGTTCGAGCAGGATCTTCTTCACGCCGAACGCGCGGCCCTCATGACTGAGCCAGCGCAAGGCCTCGGCCGTGCGGACGGAATCGGCTCGGCGCGTCGCCAAGGGCTGCAAGGCGTCGAAGTTCCAGCGCAGATTGGCGCGGCCATAGCCGGCGCAGGGCCGCGCCTCGCCAGCTTTCGGCCCCTCATAGGCCCAGTAACCGATCGGGCTGGCCGTTCCGTCGTTCACCACCGCCCCGGATCGCTCGCGATAGAAATAGGCCAGGTCGATCTTCAGGCCGTCACGATGCGACAGGTGGGGCGGCAGCGGAAAACCGTCGAAGAACGGAAAACCGGCGTCGAGATAGCGGGTGACGGTTCCCGGATGGGCCTTGGCCATGTGGCCGGCCAGCGCCGCGACCACGTCCCGGACCTCGGGACGCGCGTAGT
>JASGDR010000034.1:0-9075 GCA_047607095.1 Caulobacter sp. | reverse complement strand
TGCGCCAGGGCATCCGCGCGGCGGCTTGAGGAGGGTCCTCCCACTCTGGGGGAGGCGGCCCGAAGGGGCGGAGGGGGACGTTTTCAGCTTCCGCTGAAGCTGCTCATTGCGCAGCCACACCCCCCCCCTCAGTCGCGGAGTTTATCCTCGGGCCGGCCTACGGCCGGACCCGGGTGCGACAGCTCCCCCAGAGGGGGAGCCGGCCTACTTCCGCGTCACCAGGTCCATGAACCGCTGCTGCAAAACCTTGTCGGTCTTGAACGCGCCGCGGAACTGGGTGGTGATGGTCGAGACGTCGTGGTGATGCACGCCGCGGGTCGACATGCACTGGTGTTCGGCGTCGATCAGCACGGCGACGCCGGCGGCGCTGAGGTGGTCCTCGATGGCGTCGGCGACCTGCATGGTCATGGTTTCCTGGGTCTGCAGGCGCTTGGCGAAGATCTCCACCAGGCGCGCCAGCTTCGACAGGCCCACGACCTTGCCGGTGGGCATGTAGGCCACCCAGGCCTTGCCCAGGAACGGCGCCATGTGGTGCTCGCAGTGGCTCTGCACGTCGATGCCGCGCAGCATGACCATGTCGTCGTAGCCCTGCACGTCCTCGAAGGTGCGCGACAGCTCCTTGGCCGGGTCGCCGTGATAGCCGGCGAACCACTCGCCATAGGCGTCGACCACGCGCTGAGGCGTGTCGAGCAGGCCCTCGCGGTCGGGGTTGTCGCCGGCCCAGGCCAGTAGGGTGCGCACGGCGGCCAGGGCTTCTTCGCGGCTGGGGCGCTGGGCGGGTTCAAGATCAAGAGCGGCGTCGTTCTCGGCGCCGATCAGGGTTCGCTCGCGGGTCAGTGCGTCCATGTTTTCGGGAAGGGTCTTTCCACGGGCTGAGTTGCGCCGGAGCGCCGTTCGCCCCGGAATTACGCGTGCCACCCGTTAAAGGGCGCGTTTTCGACGTCGCAAGACATGGTTCGAAGGCGCGCTCCCCGCTATATGGGTCCGGTTTTTCGTTCCGACAACACCCTTCCGCTGCGTCAAGGCGACCGAGTTTTCATGACCATCAGGCTCTACGACACCATGGCGCGCGAGAAGCGCGACTTCGTTCCCGCCGATCGCAACCGGGTGACGATGTATGTCTGCGGGCCCACGGTCTACGGCTACGCCCACATCGGCAACTTCCGTCCGGTGGTGGCCTTCGACGTGCTCTATCGCCTGCTGCGCCACGAGTTCGGCGACGAGGCGGTAGTCTATGCGCGCAACGTCACCGACGTCGACGACAAGATCAACAAGAAGGCCTTCGACGAAGGCGTCGAGATCAAGGTCATCACCGACCGATACCTCGCCGCCTATCACGAGGACGGCGACGCCCTGGGCGCGCTGCGCCCGACCCTGGAGCCCAAGGTCACCGACCACATGGGCGCCATCGTCGAGATGATCGGCAAGCTGGTCGACAACGGCTCGGCCTACGCCGCCGAGGGCCACGTCCTGTTCGACACCCAGAGCTTCCCCGACTACGGCCGGCTTTCGGGGCGTCCCCTGGAGGACATGATCGCCGGCGCCCGCGTCGAGGTCGCCCCCTACAAGCGCCACCCGGCCGACTTCGTGCTGTGGAAGCCCTCCAAGGAGAACGAGCCCGAGTGGGAAAGCCCCTGGGGCGCGGGCCGTCCGGGCTGGCACATCGAGTGCTCGGCGATGATCGAAAAGCAGCTGGGCGAGACGATCGACATCCACGCCGGCGGCATCGACCTGCAGTTCCCGCACCACGAGAACGAAGTGGCCCAGAGCCGCTGCGCCCACGGCGCGCCGGTGCTGGCCCGCTACTGGATGCACAACGGCTTCCTCGACATGGCCGGCGAGAAGATGTCCAAGAGCCTGGGCAACGTCATCATCCCGCACGAGCTGGTGAAGACCACGCCGGGCGAGGTGGTGCGCTGGGCCCTGCTGAGCGCCCACTACCGTCAGCCGCTGGACTGGACGCCGGAGCTGATCGAACAGTCCAAGAAGTCGCTCGACCGTCTCTACGGCGCCCTGCGCCGCGCCAAGGACGTCACCCCCGACCAGGCCGTCGAGGCCCCGCAGGAGGTGATGGACGCCCTGTGCGACGACCTCAACACCCCGGCGGCGATCGCCAAGCTGTTCGAGGTGTCGAGCGCCATCGAGAAGGCGGTCACCGCCGGCGACCTGACCGAGGTGGCGATCCACAAGTCGCGCCTGCTTGAGGCAGGCGCCCTGCTGGGCTTCCTGCAGGCCGATCCCGACAGCTGGTTCGAGGGCGACGCCTCGGACGACCTCAAGGCCCAGGTCGAAGACCTGCTGGCCCGCCGCGTCGCCGCCCGCGCCGCCAAGGACTGGACCGCCGCCGACGCCATCCGCGGCGAGCTCGACGCCCTGGGCGTGGTGGTCATGGACAGCCCCACCGGGGCGACGTGGCGGATGAAGGACTAAGATATGAAAAAGGCTCCCTCCAAAGAGGGAGCCTTTTTCATATCCGTAAAATCCCCGCTTTCGCGGGGATTTTACGGGTTTGGAACCGGAATAGCTCGCTTCTCGCGAAGCTCTACCGCGCCGTACTTCCACCCTTTTCCGGATCGGGCGGCAGCCCCGTCTTCGGGTCGCGCGGCACGGGCGCGAAGCCCTCGGCGATGAACAGGTCGGTGCGCCGGGTGCGCTTGCGGTCCAGCCGCACGCGGACGATCTCGTCGCCCGAGATCGCCTTGAAGTCCTGCCTGATCTTGGGCTTGTAGCCGCCCTCCAGGCTGGCGATCAGCGCGCGCTGTCCATAGGCCGCCGTCATCGGGGCCTCGGTCTCGGCCTGGTTCTGGGGATGGGCCTCGTGCACCCAGATGCGCAGCGGCGGCGCGCCGACCGTGCCCCAGTAGTCGCGCCCGTAATAGGCGGCCGCGTTGAACAGGAAACGGTCGTCGACGGCCACCGAGGTCAGGCGCCGGCCGGCCTGCTCCTCGCGGGCGCGGTTGATGATCGCCTGCACCGTCTGGTCCCAGCCGCGCACCCGCTTGAAGCTGTTGCCCAGGCCGATGCCGTCGGCCAGGCGCGGGTTGACCAGGCAGGCCAGGAACAGGCCGGCGAAGGCCGCCTGCAGGGCCAGGCCGGCCGCCAGCCAGCGCCTGGCGCCCCAGCGCACCATCCAGCCGGCGACCAGCACCGAGCCGGCGACATAGGCCGCCGCGGCCCAGTTGGCGTTGGCGCGGCTGACGAAGGCCTGGCCGGCCACGGTCAGCAGCGGGGGCAGGGCGAAGCACAGCAGCAGCACGTCGGCGCCCTGCAGGCGCCGGCGCGCGGCCAGCGCGATCCCGCCGCCGGCCAGCACGCCGAAGGGCAGGGGGCCGAACACCCCGAACTGCGAGCCGATGAACTCCACCAGCTCGCGCGGATTGAACAGCGATTTGGCGCCCCAGTTGGCGTTGGCGGCCGTGTGCTCGACCGTGGCGAACTTGTGGGCGGCGTTCCAGACCAGGTTGGGCGCGAAGACGGCGATCAGCACGCCGAAGAAGGCCAGGCCCATCGGCCAGGTCCAGACCTTGCGGGCCTCGCGCGACAGAAGAAGGTGCGCGCCGATGCTGAACAGCACGTAGATCGCCGCGTACTTGGACAGGAAGGCCAGGCCCAGGGCCGCGCCCAGGCCGGCGGCGGTCAGCAGGCGCTGGCGTCCCGGCGCGGCGGCGGGCAGCGACACATAGGCCAGGATCGTCAGCGCCAGGAAGAACAGCAGCGGGGCGTCGGTGCCGATCACGCCCGACGACAGCTGCACGCCCGGCATCAGGGCGTAGACGCAGGCGGCGGCCAGGCCGGTCCAGCCGCCGTACAGGCGCTGGGCGATGCGGTTGACGACCAGGGCGGTGGCGCCGTGCAGCAGCGGCGCGCCCAGCCGCAGCCAGGCCTCCTGGTCGCCGCCGATCTGGGTGGTCAGCCAGATCACCCAGGCCACCATCGGCGGCTTGGAATAGTAGCCGAAATCGAGGGTCCGCGACCAAAGCCAGTACTGAGCCTCGTCGGGGTAGAGTTCGAGCGGCGTCGAAAAAATCGCCAGTACCCGGACGATCGTCAGGAGGGCGACGCCGATCAGGGTCAGCCGCCAGGCGCGGGCGGCGGAATCTTCGGCGGCGTAAGGGGGCGCGGTCATGACGCGCTTCTTAGCGAAGTAAGGGATTTCTGACCAATTGTTCCGCAAGCCGCTGATCGATGTGGCAGATTCTGGGCCATCGTGGCCTTTCCGTCACCAAACCTTCTAAATGTTTCGCTACACCGCCCAAACGATGCGGTTCGATGCTCCTTTTTCCGGACTTGCGTCGAAGAATGAGGGGATCCTTGGAATGAACACGAAAAAAATCGCCTGCCTGGCGTCGACCGCGCTGGTCGGCAGCCTGCTGGCGGCGACCGCCGCGATGGCCCAGTCGACCGCCACCACCGAACTCGAGTCGATCGTCGTCACCGCGTCGCGCGGTCCGAAGACCGTCGACGGCATGATCACCGCCGAAACCGTCGCCAAGAGCCGCACGACCGTTTCGCAGGAGTTCCTGGAGACCCAGGTTCCGGGTCAGACGGTCATCCAGTCGCTGAACATCCTGGTGCCGGGCCTGAACTTCACCAACAACGACCCGTACGGTTCGTCGGGCGGCAACATCCGTCTGCACGGCTTCGACGGCAACCGCGTCGCCCTGACGCTGGACGGCATGCCGCTGAACGACACCGGCAACTACGCCACCTACACCAACCAGCTGGTCGATTCCGAAATCATCGGCAGCGCCTCGGTCAACACCGGTTCGACCGACGTCGACAGCCCGACCGCGGCCAGCACCGGCGGCACCATCGGCATCTCGACCGTCACCCCGTCGAAGGAATTCGGCGCGTGGGCCCAGGCCAGCGTCGGCAGCTTCAACTACAAGCGCTTCGCCGCCTTCATCGAAACCGGTGAAGTGGGTCCGTGGGGCACCCGCATGTGGGTGGAAGGCTCGTATCAGAAGTACGACAAGTTCAAGGGCCTTGGTGAGATCTACAAGCGCCAGATCAACGCCAAGATCTATCAGCCGCTGGGCGACAACGGCGACTTCGTCAGCCTGGCCGCCCACTACAACGTCAACCGCAACAATTCGTACAACGGCCCGAACCTGCGTACGTCGACCGGCAAGCTGGCGGATGGCGTCACCGACGCGCCGAACCAGACCGCGGTCGAAGGTTGGGAAGTTGACTTCAACACGGCCTACATTCCGCTGACCTCGGGCGGCGTCGATAACAGCAGCAACTCGCTCTACTATGGCCTGCGCATCAACCCGTCGAACACGGGCAACCTGCGCGGTCAGTCGAAGTTCACGCTCGGCAACGGCTTCACCCTGACCGTCGATCCGTCGTTCCAGTACACCCTGGCCAACGGCGGCACGCAGAACACCCTGCTGGCCGAGAACAACGCTCAGCTGCGCGGTTCGCTGACCAGCGGTGGCGTCGACCTGAACGGCGACGGCGACACCAACGACACGGTGCGGGTCATGAACCCGAGCAACACCAACACCCGTCGTTACGGCCTGCTGACCTCGCTGATCTGGAAGCTGAACGACAACAACGCCTTCCGTCTGGGCTACACCCTCGACTACGGCCGTCACCGTCAGACCGGCGAATACGGCTACATCGATTTCGACGATCCGGCCAACCCGCGCTACGAGAGCTGGTTCGGCGGCAAGGACGGCCACGGCGACAAGATCTACACCGCCGACGGCAAGAGCTTCATGCGCGCTCGCGACCGCTTCTCGATCGCCACGCTCAACCAGGTCAGCCTCGAATATCGCGGCAAGTTCCTGGACGATAATCTGAACCTCAGCGTCGGCGTCCGCGCGCCCTTCTTCAAGCGCGAACTGAACCAGTTCTGCTACTCGCAGAACGGCTCCAGCACCGTCCGCTGCACCACCGAGACCGCGACGCTCAACACGACGACCGGCCTCTACAACTTCACCGCCACCGGCACGACGGGGTACATCGCGCCGTATTCGCGCACCGTGAAGTACGACGACGTGCTGCCGAACATCGGCGTGAACTACCACTTCGGCGAATACAGCTCGGTCTACGGCAGCTATGCCGAGTCGACCTCGCTGCCGCGTACGGACAACCTCTACACCGTGGTTCGTCTGTCGAACGGCACGATCGCCAGCCCGGGCGTCCAGCCGGAAACCAGCTCGACCTTCGAAGGCGGTTATCGCTACCAGAGCGGCAAGATCATCGCCTCGGCCAGCGCCTGGGCGACCCAGTTCGAAAACCGGATCGTCAGCTCGTACGATCAGGACCTGGGCATCAGCGTCGACCGCAACGTCGGCAAGGTGAAGCAGTGGGGCCTGGACGCCTCGATCGGCTTCAAGCCGGAAGAGTACCTGGCCGCCTACTTCTCGTTCTCGTACAACGACAGCGAAGTGCAGGACAACATCGCGATCAGCTCGACCACCTTCGCCGCCACCAAGGGCAAGGAACTGGTCGAGACCCCGCACGTGACCTTCTCGAACCGCATGGAATGGGAACTGACCGAGGGCCTGACCCTGGGCGCCCAGACCAAGTACGTCGGCGAGCGTTGGGTGACCGACGTCAACGACCTGAAGGTTCCGTCCTACGTCACCACCGACCTGGACGTGCGCTTCGAACTGGAACGCTTCGGTTACAAGAACTCGAACGTCCAGCTGAACGTGATCAACCTGTTCGACAAGAACTACTACGGCAACCTCGGCACCCAGACGAGCGCGACCCCGGGCTCGCCCGGCTACAGCCGTCCGTACGCCAACATCGGCGCCCCGCGCACGGTGACCCTGACGCTCCGCGCCGGCTTCTAAGCCCAGCGAGCCTCGCAAGACGGGAAAGGGCGGCTCTCCGGAGCCGCCCTTTTTCTTTTGTCGCACCAATTTGCTAGAAGGCGCGCTTGACCCCCGGACCGTCCGGGGCCATCTGCGCCGCTCCGTTTGACCAGGCTTTCGAAAATGACCCTCAACGTTCCCGCCGAGTGGGCTCCGCACCGCGCCATGTGGCTGGGCTTCCCCAGCCATGGCGAGCTCTGGCAGGAAGACCTCGAGCAGGCGCAAGCTGAGGTCGCCGACCTCGCCCGCGCCCTGGCCGGCCCGGGCGGCGAGCGCGTGCGCCTGATGGTGGTCGGCGACGAGGCCGAAGCCGCCGCCAAGGCCCTGCTGGGCGACACCGACGTCGAGATCGTCCGCGGCCAGTTCGGCGACATCTGGCTGCGCGACACCGGCCCGATCTTCACAGCGACCGACAAGGGCGCGTCGGCGGCCGGGTTCAAGTTCAACGGCTGGGGCGGCAAGTACGACCTCGAGGGCGACGACATCGTGGCCGAGCAGATCGCCGCGGCCTCCGGCGCGCCGCTGGTCCGCAACGACTTCATCCTCGAAGGCGGCGCCCTCGACCACGACGGCCTGGGCACCATCCTGACCACCCGCCAGTGCCTGCTGAACGCCAACCGCAACGCCGGCTGGGACGAGGCCTCGGCCACGTCCGCCCTGGCCGCCGCGCTCGGCGCCAGGAAGGTGCTGTGGCTGGGCGATGGTCTGCTGAACGACCACACCGACGGCCACGTCGACAACCTGGCCCGCTTCGTCGCGCCGGGCGTCGTGGCCTGCCCGATGGCCTTCGGCGCCGACGATCCCAACGCCGAGGTCTATGCCGAGACCGCCCGCCTGCTGGCCGCCATGACCGACAGCCGCGGCTCGCCGTTGCAGGTCGTGCGCATCCCCTCGCCGGGCCGTATCCTCGACGAGGACGGCGAGCCGATCCCGGCCTCGCACATGAACTTCCTGATCGCCAACGAGGCGGTGATCGTGCCGATCTACGCCGAGGAGTCCGGCGCCTTCGCCGTCGAGGTGATCAAGGGCCTGTTCCCCGAGCGCCAGGTCATCGGCCTGCCCTCGACCGCGATCCTGACCGGCGGCGGCTCGTTCCACTGCATCAGCCAGCAAGAACCCGAGGAGTAAGTCGAAATGACCCGCACGCTCAGCGTCGCCGCCATCCAGACCTCCTACGGCATGGACCTGGCCGCCAACATCAAGAAGACGGAAGCCTTCATCCGCGAGGCCGCGTCCAAGGGCGCGCAGGTCATCCTGCCGTCGGAGCTGTTCCAGGGCCCGTACTTCTGCGTCGCCCAGGAAGAGCGCTGGTTCGCGGAAGCCCATCCGTGGCGCGAGCATCCGGTGGTCAAGGCCATCGCGCCCCTGGCCGGCGAGCTGGGCGTCGTCATCCCGATCTCGATCTTCGAGCGCGAGGGCCCGCACTACTTCAACAGCCTGGTGATGGCCGACGCCGACGGCTCGCTGATGGGCGTCTATCGCAAGAGCCACATCCCCGACGGCCCCGGCTACATGGAGAAGTACTACTTCCGGCCGGGCGATACGGGTTTCAAGGTCTGGGACACCCGGTTCGGCCGCATCGGCGTCGGCATCTGCTGGGACCAGTGGTACCCCGAGGCCGCCCGCGCCATGGCCCTGATGGGCGCCGAGGCCCTGTTCTATCCCACCGCCATCGGCAGCGAGCCGCATGACGCCAGCCTCGACACGGCCCTGCCGTGGCGGCGGGCCATGCAGGGTCACGCGGTCAGCAACGTGATCCCGGTGATCGGCGCCAACCGCATCGGCTTCGAGCCCTGGGACGGCTATCCCAACGGCGGCCAGACCTTCTACGGCTCGTCGTTCATCGCCGACCATCGCGGCGATCTCGTTTCGGAACTCGGCCGCGCCGACGAGGGCCTGGTCCAGGCCAGCTTCGATCTCGACTTCCTGACCACCCACCGCGCCGCCTGGGGCTTCTTCCGCGACCGCCGTCCGGAGTTCTACGCCAGCCTGGCCGGGCCTCGGCCGAGCGCCTGAAGCGCCAGAACAGATCCTCCCCCTCTGGGGGAGGTGGCCCAGAGGGCCGGAGGGGGTAGCGCCGGCCTATGCCGCGCAAGCCCCCTCAGTCGCTTCGCGACAGCTCCCCCAGAGGTGGAGCATCTAGAACGCCCCCTCCCGCCGGAGGGGGCGTTTTTCATGCCCGCTTGACTCACTCATAACTCCGTAGTTATCAATAATTCATAGCCAACCGGTTATCGATATCTCC
>JASGDR010000033.1:0-2856 GCA_047607095.1 Caulobacter sp. | reverse complement strand
CGTCTCGCGCGGCTACGACACCAAGGTCGTCACCCGCAAGGAGACCGCCGGCATCGAGGTCGGCGAGTTCGAGGACCTGACGGAATCGATTCCGAATCCGGAATGACGACGCGCGACGCGCGCGCCCGATCAGGCTAAGCTCGCGCATGGCCGGCGGGACGCTCGGCGGACAGGGCCCATGCACGACGACCAGAGCCTCGATCGCCAGCCGCAGACGGCCGTCTCGGAGTTCGAGGCCGGCCCTTTCCGCTATCGCGCCGAAGTCCGCGTCACCCCGGCGGGGATTCTCGCCGTCGGCGCGCTGGTGAGCGGCATGCTGCTGTCGACGGCCGCGATCGTCTGGGCGGCGAAGTCCGCCGCCAGGCTGCGCGCCCTGCGAAAATAGACAGCACGGCGCCGCGACCCGCACCGGGGAAACACGCCCGATACACCCGATATGGGAAGACGCGTAAGCATCGCCCGCCGTAACCCCCCGCACATCCTGAAGACTCAGAAGCAGGCTGACATGCCGTCCTGGCCGTGCTCTGGCGGCCGAAGAAGAAACCGGCCGGCATGTCGATCTACGAAGGCGTCTACAAACTGATGGTCTCCCTGCCCTCGGCCGAGGGCGAGATCCACGAACCGATCAAGGCGGCCATCCGCAGCATCAGGACGCCCAACCTCCAGGTCATCCTGTCCTACCCGCCCAAGGTCGGCGGCACCTTC
This sequence comes from Caulobacter sp., assembly GCA_047607095.1. GTDB lineage: Bacteria > Pseudomonadota > Alphaproteobacteria > Caulobacterales > Caulobacteraceae > Caulobacter. The sequence continues at coordinate 2,151 of JASGDR010000033.1, read as the reverse complement.
ATGCGCACCGCGCTGATCCACCTGCTGGGAAAACACTACCAGGCCGGCCTGTCGCGCGGCTCCTACGCCAACTCCGACCACGCCCGCGATCCCTACTTCCCGCTGGTGCTGAACCAGCACCTGGTCCAGGGCGCACGGCCGACGGCCTCGGTGATGCACCTGCACATGTATCCGAACCGCCATGTGACCGACATCCTGGAGACCTTCGCGATCCCGGTGGTCGTGGCCTCGCGCAACATCTTCGACTCGCTGGTCAGCCTGATGGACATGCACGAGAAGGCCGAGGCCGAAGGGCGACGGATGGACGACGCGCTGCTGCATTCGGGCCGCAGCTATTACGACATGAGCCCCGAGGAACGCCGCCACAGCCTCGTGCACATCGCGCCGCTCTGGTACGCGCGCTTCTACGGCCAATGGCTCGGGCACCATCAGAGCCGCCAGGCCGAAGGCCAGGACGCGCCGCTGTGGCTGCACTACGAGCAGCTGCGAACCGACCCGCGCTCGGTGCTGGCGGCGATCGCCGCCCATGTCGACCCCGACCACGCCTACACGACGGACGAACTGGACGCGGCTTTGGCCTGGAGCCTGACCGACAAGGAGCGGGTGCGCCTGAACAAGGGCGTCTCGGGACGCGGCGAGGCCTTCTTCACGACGGCGGAGAAGGACGCCATCCGCGCGATCCTGGCGCCGGCCGGCGAAGAGGCGCTCAGCGCGCTTGGGGTGCTTTAGTCGTCGAGCGGAACGGCGCTAGCGCGGCTCTCTTCCGAGATGGCGGCGTCCCGGAGCCTCGGCGCCCGGCGACGCCCCGGCCTCATGCGCGCCGGAAGCCGCGTCGCCGGGCCGGATTTCGGCCGCGCGGGCCGTTTCGCCCAAGCCCCGATCGCCTCCCGGCGACGCGGCGTCCCGGCGGAAAAGGCCCACGGTGCGCCAGGTGATCGACATCAGTCCAACCCCGCCTTGCCCGGCGCCCAATAGGCCTTGGCGAGGATGCGCCCCGGCGCCACCGCCCGCCGCAGCAGGCTTCGACGCAGCGCCTGGATCGCGCCCGCCCTTCCGGTCAGGACGAAGGTCGCGCCCGTCTCGGCCAGCGACGCGAGCCTGACCGCCATCGCCTCGACATGGGCGTCGTCCGCGGCTCTCTCGAACAGCGCCGCCTCGGGAAGCTCCAGCCGGGCCGCCGCCGCCCGGGCGGCCCCGAGGTCGCCGACCTCGAAGACGCAGGCAAGGCTCGACGCGCGGCCGTGCGCGGCCAACGCATGCGCCAGACCCATCGAGGTCTCGTCGCCGCAGACCACCAGCGGCGCGGCGGGGGCGATCGTCAACGAGGCCCGCGGGCCGAAGACGGCGCATTCGTCGCCGGGCCGCAGCGCCCGAAGCCAGGCGCTTCCGGGCCCCTCGCCGTGGGCGTAGCCGAGAATCCGCGTCCGCCCGTCCACGGCGTCCCAATCCATCGGCGTATAGGTGCGGGCCACGAAGGCCGAGCCCATCGCCACCTGGATCTTTCGCCCCGGCGCCCAGGCCGCGCCCGCCAGCGCGGCCCCTTGCAACGTGACCAGCCGAAACCGGTCGGCCACCGGCTCGCAGGAGACGACCCTGGCGCGCCGCATGATGAGCTGGATCAGGGCCCGGCCGAGGCGGCCGGGCCGCTCGCCCGCCGGCTTGTCGATGGCTGTGGTCACCCAGGGCTCCTTATCGATGCGAAACCGAGGCGTCTCGACTTCCTCTGAGCGATCGGATAGCCCGGGGCGACGATGGCGTCATTCCGAAGGAATGACAGAATATTATCGAATTCCGCCACCCGCATGATCGAGGCCGCGCCATGCCGATCCTGAGCGACATGCAGAAGCCGTCCGACTGGCTCGAGCCAGACGACGTGCCCCGCCCGATCGTGGTGTTCGGGGCCATGATGGACGAGGTCGGCGCGATCGAGCTCGACAGCCATCGACACCGGAAAGGCCAGATCATCCTGGTGCAGCGGGGCGCGCTGAGCTGCGAGGTCGAGGGCGGGCTCTGGGTCGTGCCGCCCCGCAGCGCCATCTGGATCCCGGGCGGCGCCCTGCACGCGGTGAAGGCCAGCGGCTCGCTCGAGGGCTACAACGCCTTCATCGATCCACGGGTGGGCGCGGGCCTGCCCACGACCTGCTGCGCGGT
>JASGDR010000032.1:0-18044 GCA_047607095.1 Caulobacter sp. | reverse complement strand
GTTCTTCGGGGCCAGCCGGGCCTTCATGTCGCCGGCCGTCAGCGCCATGGGACCGATGCTGGTGCCGCGGCCGCTGCTGCCGCGCGCCATCGCCTGGAACTCCCTGGCCTGGCAGAGCGCCTCGATCGCCGGCCCGGCCCTGGGCGGCCTGCTGCTCGTGCACTCGGCGGGCCTGGCTTTCGGCGGGGCGGCTGCGCTCTACGTCGTGGGCCTGCTGCTGCTGTCGGGCATCCGGCGGTCGACCAAGCCCGAGGTTCAGCCCGGCTCGCGCCTGGAGCTGATCAAGGAGGGGCTGGCCTATGTGTGGAACAACAAGATCGTCTTCGGCTCGATCTCGCTGGACCTGTTCGCCGTGATCCTGGGCGGGGCCACCGCCCTGCTGCCGGTGTTCGCCCGCGACGTGCTGCACATCGGCCCCGGCGGCTTCGGCCTGCTGCGCGCCTCGCCGGCCATCGGCGCGACCCTGGTCGGGATCTACCTGGCCGCCAACCCGATCCGCCGCCACGCCGGCCGCATCATGTTCGCCGGAGTCGCCGTGTTCGGCGCGGCGACCGTCGTCTTCGGCCTGTCGCAATGGGTCTGGCTGTCGGTCGGCGCCCTGGCGATCCTGGGCGGGGCCGACATGCTGTCGGTCTATGTGCGCCAGACCCTGGTGCAGATCGTCACCCCCGACGCCATGCGCGGCCGCGTCTCGGCGGTGTCGGGCGTGTTCATCAGCGCCTCCAACGAACTGGGCGAGGTCGAGAGCGGCGCGGTCGCCTGGCTGCTCGGCCCCGTCGGCGCGGCGGTGTTCGGCGGCCTGGGCGCCATGGTGGTCACCGGAACCTGGGCCTGGCTGTTCCCCGCCCTGCGCAAGGCCGACAGGCTGGGGTAGGCGGCGCACGCCCCACGTCCTTCGAGGCCCGCTGCGCGGGCGCCTCAGGATGAGGTTCTCATTGCATTGAATTCCTCATCCTGAGGTGCGAGCCATCGGCGAGCCTCGAAGGACGCAAGGCTCCTCAGCCCTCCGCCAGCTTCGCCAGCGCCTGCCCGGTCATCCGTCGCACGGTCCACTCGTCCATCGCCGCCGCGCCCAGGCTGTCATAGAAGGCGATCGACGGGGCGTTCCAGTCGAGCACGGCCCATTCCAGCCGCCCCAGGTTCTCGGCCAGGCAGCGGCGCGCCAGATTGGCCAGCAAGGCCTTGCCCGCGCCCAGCCCCCGCGCCGCCGGCCGCACGAACAGGTCCTCCAGATAGATCCCGTGGCGACCGACGAAGGTCGAGTAGTTGTAGAACCACAGGGCCAGGCCCACCGGCTCGCCGTCGACCTGCGCGATGTCGCAGAACGCCTTGGGCGCTTCGCAGAACAGCGCCGCCTCGATGTGGGCTTGCGTGGCCTCCACCTCGTGCAGCAGCTTCTCGTATTCCGCCAGGTCGCGGACGAACGACAGGATCAGGGCCGCATCCTCGGGCGCGGCGGGACGGACGGTGACGGACATGGCGGTTTCGAATGACTTCCTGGAGTTCGTGCTGGAGCAGCTGGCCCCGCTGGGACAGCTGAAGCCCAAGCGGATGTTCGGCGGAGTCGGTCTCTACGCGAACGGCCTGTTCTTCGCGATCCTCGACGACGACACCCTCTATCTCAAGGGCGACGAGGCGCTCAAACCCCAGTTCGAAGCCGCCGGCGCCCACGCCTTCGATCCCTTCGGCGAAGGCAAGCCCATGGCCTACTGGAGCGCCCCCGCCGAAGCCATGGACGACCCCGACCTCCTGGCCGAATGGGCCCACAAGGCGCTGGCCGTGGCGGGACGGAAGAAGCGCTGAGGCCCTGCGTCCTTCGAGGCCCGCTCCGCGGGCGCTTCAGGATGAGGAGCTCGGTGCACGGAAGTCCTCATCCTGAGGTGCGAGGCGCAGCCGAGCCTCGAAGGACGCACGGTTCAGCCGATCAGCACGCCCGGCGGCGGGACGCTGTCCTCCGGCACGAAGAAGTCGGGCATCAGACTGGCGGTGGGATCGACGCGGTACTTGTCGAATTCGCGCACGCCTTCGTCGTAGAGGAACGTGTCGTCGATCAGGAACCGGCCGGTGAACTCGCGCGACGGCTTCTCGAAGATCGCGTGGGCGGCGTCGGCCATGATCTCGGGCGTGCGGCAGTGGCGCAGGCCCTCCTCGCCGGTCAGGGCGAACTGGATGGCGGCGGTGGCGACGCCGGTGCGCGGCCACAGGGCGTTGAAGGCGATCCCGTCGCTCCTGAATTCCTCGGCCATGCCCAGCACGCACATCGACATGCCGAACTTGGCCATGGTGTAGGCCACGTGGCCGCCGAACCACCGCGGGCTCATGTCGAGCGGCGGCGACAGCATCAGCACGTGCGGGTTGGCCGCCTTCTTCAGGTGCGGGATGCAGGCCTTCGAGGTCAGGAACGTGCCGCGCGTATTGACCTGGTGCATCAGGTCGTAGCGCTTCATGTCGGTCGACAGCGTGCCGGTCAGCGAGATGGCCGAGGCGTTGTTCACCAGGATGTCGATCCCGCCGAACCGTTCGACCGCCTGGTCGACCGCCGACTGCACGCTGGCCTCGTCGCGCACGTCGACCACCAGCGGCAGCGCGGCTCCTCCGGCCGCGGCGATCTCGTCGGCGGCGGTGTAGATGGTGCCCGGCAGCTTGGGATGGGGATCGGCGGTCTTGGCGGCGACCACCACATTGGCCCCGTCGCGCGCGGCCCGCAGGGCGATGGCCAGGCCGATGCCCCGGCTGGCTCCGGTGATGAACAGCGTCTTGCCCGCGAGACTCATGGCCGCTTCCTCCTGGCGCTCTGATTGGCGGCGACCATGCGCCCGTGACGCAGCGGACGGCAAGAATTCAAACAATCGTTTGACTTGCGTTCGAGCCTGCCGCCTACTCCCGGCGCTCAACCGGGAGGCTCGCCATGGCCTGGGATTTTCTGGTCGCCAAGTCCGACCTGCGCCGCACGGAATTCCGCGAGATCGAGCCGCCGCCGCTCGAGGACGGCCAGGTGCGGCTGGCGATCGAAAGCTTCGCCCTGACGGCCAACAACATCACCTACGCCGTGTTCGGCGAGGCCATGCGCTACTGGGATTTCTTCCCCGCGCCGGAAGGCTTCGGCCGCGTGCCGGTGTGGGGTCACGCCCATGTCGAGGCCTCGGCCCATCCGGACATCGGCGTCGGCCGGCGGTTCTACGGCTACTGGCCGATGTCGACGCACCTGACCGTGCAGGCGCGGCCCGGCCAGGCCGGCTTCACCGACGTCTCGCCGCACCGCGCCCACCTGGCGGCGGTCTACAACCAGTATCAGGCGGTCGGCGCCGACGACGGCCTGGAGGCGCACAAGGCCCTGCTGCAGCCGCTGTTCATCACCTCGTTCCTGATCGAGGACTTCCTCGACGAGAGCGCGCTCTTCGGCGGCAAGTCGGTGATCCTTTCCAGCGCCTCGGCCAAGGCCGCGATCGGCCTGGCCCATCTGCTCAAGCGACGCGGGGCCGCGCGGGTGGTCGGCCTGACCTCGCCGCGCAACGTCGCCTTCGTCGAGGGCTTGGGCGTCGAGGGCTTGGGCGTCTACGACCAGGTCGTGACCTATGCCGACCTGCCGACCGCGCCGATCGAGCGCCCGGCCGTGTTCGTCGACTTCGCCGGCGACGCGGCGGTGCTGCGGGCCGTGCACGAGACCTTCGGGACGGATCTCGCCTTCTCGCTGCTGGTCGGCGGCACGCACTGGGAGACGGAGCGAGGCGGCGGATCCCTGCCCGGCCCCAAGCCGGTGTTCTTCTTCGCCCCCGACCGCATCGCCAAGCGCCGCCAGGACTGGGCGCCCGGCGAATTCGAAACCCGCTACCGCGCCGCCTGGGGCCCCTTCGTCGCCGACGCCCCGCGCTGGCTGACGGTGGAGCACGGCGCGGGCCGCGAGGCGATGCAGGCGGCCTTCCTGACCCAGGTCGACGGCGGAACCTCGCCCAGCGTCGGGGTGGTGCTGGCCCCTTGAGGCAGTCGGATCAGATGGACGACTGATGTCGGCTACGGGTGGTGGCGGACCAAACAAACCCTCTCTCATGGAGAGAGGGAGGGGCCCGCGCCGCAGGCGTGGGAGGGTGAGAGGGTAGGCGAAGCCCCTGGACGATCTTGGCGCTGTTGGGGACTACGTGCCGGCACGCCGGCTGAGGGTGTAACCACTCACCCTCCCATCGCTTCGCGATGGGCCCCTCCCTCTCTCTAAGAGAGAGGGATCGGTTCGCGGCGACGTCCGACTAGGGTCGCAAGCGGACGCCCCCCTCACGCCTCCGCCCCGCCCGACGCTCCCGCCGGACGGCCCCTTCCCCGCCCCGCCTTCACCGGCGGCAGTTCGTAGTCCAGCCGCACCACGCCCATCGCCAGCGAGGCCGCGCCGCGCAGCACCAGCCCCCGCGGCGCCCCGCTGCGTTCGGGAAAGAGCCGCGGGCCTTCGCCCAGCAGCACCGGCGCGATCAGCAGCGACAGCCGGTCCAGCGCGCCCTCCTCGGCGAAGGCCGCCAGCAGGCCCGCGCCGCCCACCACCCAGGCGTCGCCGTCGTCGAGGTCGCGCAGGTGCTCGATGAGTTCCGACACCCCCTCGCGCCAGAACTTCACCCCGCGCTGCACCGGATCGCCCCGCCGCGAGGTGACGACGAAGCCCCGTTTACCGGTATAAGGCCACCCCGTGCCCAGGCTGGGGATCAGGTCGTAGGTGCGCCGGCCCATGACCACCGTGCCGACATCGTCGATGAAGGCACCGTAGCCGGGATCCACCTTGCGGAACGGGGCCAGCCATTGCACCCCACCGCCCGCGTCGGCCACGCAACCGTCAAGGCTGGCGGCGATGAAACCGCGGATCAGCGCCATGCCCCTTCCCCTCGCCCCCCGGTCCTTTCACGCCTCTTCGCGTCTCGGTCGAGTCCACAATACGGAACATTACAAGAACATCAAGCGTCGTTAACCGATTTCGGATTCGCGATTAACCAGCGGCTAACCATGACCGTTCATTCCCGGGTAACCACGGGACTCCATGATTCCCTTGGGTGTTTTTCAGGGAAGCGGACATGTCCTTCGGGCCGGAAACCATCATCCAGGGCGATTGCATCGAGGCGATGAACGCCCTGCCGGAGAAATCCGTCGACCTGATCTTCGCCGACCCGCCCTACAACCTGCAACTGGGCGGCGACCTGCTGCGTCCGGACAATTCCAAGGTCGACGCGGTCGACGACCACTGGGACCAGTTCGAGAGCTTCGCCGCCTACGACAAGTTCACCCGCGAGTGGCTGAAGGCCGCCCGCCGCGTGCTGAAGGACGACGGCGCGATCTGGGTGATCGGCAGCTACCACAACATCTTCCGCGTCGGCGTGGCCGTGCAGGATCTGGGCTTCTGGATCCTCAACGACGTCATCTGGCGCAAGACCAACCCGATGCCCAACTTCAAGGGCACCCGCTTCGCCAACGCCCACGAGACCCTGATCTGGGCCTCCAAGAGCCAGAACGCCAAGCGCTACACCTTCAACTACGACGCCCTGAAGATGGCCAATGACGAAGTGCAGATGCGCTCGGACTGGACCATCCCGCTGTGCACCGGCGAGGAGCGCATCAAGGGCGTCGACGGTCAGAAGGCCCACCCGACCCAGAAGCCGGAAGCCCTGCTCTACCGGGTGATCCTGTCGACCACCAAGCCGGGCGACGTGATCCTGGATCCGTTCTTCGGCGTGGGCACCACCGGCGCGGCCGCAAAGCGTCTGGGCCGCAAGTTCATCGGCATCGAGCGCGAGGCCGAATATGTCGACCACGCCAAGGAGCGCATCGCCAAGGTCGTGCCGATCGCGCCGCAGGATCTGGAAGTCATGGGCAGCAAGCGCGCCGAGCCGCGCGTGCCGTTCGGCACGATCGTCGAGGCTGGCCTGCTGCATCCGGGCGACACCCTCTATTGCTCGAAGGGCGCCCACGTCGCCAAGGTGCGCCCCGACGGCTCGATCGCGGTCGGCGACCTGACCGGCTCGATCCACAAGATCGGCGCCATGGTGCAGTCGGCCCCGGCCTGCAACGGCTGGACCTACTGGCACTTCAAGACCGACGCGGGCCTGGCCCCCATCGACGTCCTGCGCGCCCAGGTGCGCGCCAGCATGCCCCACGCCTAAGAGACGGGCGTGAAAGAAGGCCCCATCGGCGTTCACCGCTACTGGACGATCGGCTGCTTGGCCATCGTGCTGACTGTGCTGTGCGGACCGGCCGTTCCCGACAAGGGAGCTGTCAGCCTGGTCGGCCCGCTGATCGAACTCGTCGGCTGCGCCATCCTGGTGATCATCGCCCGCCGTCGCCTCGGCGCGAAGGCCAACCTCGCCTTCGTCGGTCCGGCGGCCGGCGCTGCCGTCCTCTGGGCCGTCTACCTCTGGACCGCCGGCGCGAACGCCGGGCCGAAGCCTGGGCCGACCGCCTGGCTCGGCGTCACCCTGCTGGGCCTGGCCATGGGCGCGGTGCTGCAGTTCCTGATCGTCGGCTTCCTGGGCCAGGGCGGCGCGGTCCGAAAGGGCTGACGGCATGAGGCGGCGCAGACGTCTCGCAGTCTTGGTCGGTGTGGTCGTCTTGATCGCCAGCGCAGCGGCCTTCTGGGTGCTCGTCACACCGCCAGCGCCGCCGGAAGGGCATGCCCCCGATCCGGGAACGCGGGAATACGCCTCCGCCGTCGACGCCGGGATGGCTGATCGCCCCCGCACGGCGGCGATCGTCTTCGGGCTGATCCTGGGCGCCGGAGGCTTGGCGGCCGGCGCCGCGTGTCTTATCGGCGGAAGTCCCCGCCGCCCCGCTTGACTCCCTCCCCTCCCTCGCCCATTGACCGCCTTGACCCTCGCGGGAGACATCGGGATTCGATCCCGAGGCCGAAGGCGCAACCGCCCCGGAAACGCTCAGGCAAAAGGACCGCGCGGGTTTAGGAACGCTGGAAAGAAGCCTCCCGAAAGGGCGGCTCGCCGAAGGAGCAAGGCCGCCCGCCCTCCCCAGGGACGGAAGAGGCCGGAATCTCTCAGGCCAAAGGGACAGCGGGGGCGCGACCAACCGGCGGAAGCCGGAACCGTCGCCGACCCCGTTTCGGAGCCCTTCGCGTGTCCACCGACGATCTCAAGAAGACCCCGCTGTTCGACGCCCACGTGGCGGCCGGCGCCCGCATGGTTCCGTTCGCGGGCTATTCCATGCCCGTCCAGTACAAGGACGGCGTGCTGAAGGAGCACCTGTGGACCCGCGAGCACGCGGGCCTGTTCGACGTCTCGCACATGGGCCAGGCCCGGCTGCGCGGTGAAAACCCGGCCAAGAGCTTCGAGAAGGTGGTCTCGGCCGACTACCAGGGCCTGAAGGCCGGCAAGCAGCGCTACGGCGTGCTGCTGAACGCCGAAGGCGGCATCATCGACGACCTGATGACCGCCCGTCCCGACGACGACGGCCTGTTCGTCGTGGTCAACGGCGCCTGCAAGGACAACGACTACGCCATCATCGCCCGCGAGCTGGCCGGCGAGGCCACGGTGGAGCGCCTGGAAGACCGCGCCCTGCTGGCGCTGCAAGGCCCCGAGGCCGCCGCCGTGCTGGCCGCCCACGCGCCCGAAGCCGCGCAGATGGTCTTCATGGACACCAAGGCGCTGACCGCCTTCGGCGTCGACGCCATCATCTCGCGCTCGGGCTACACCGGCGAGGACGGCTACGAGATCTCGGTCCCGGCCGCCGAGGCGGCCCGCATCTGGAACACCCTGCTGGAAGACGAGCGCGTCAAGCCGATCGGCCTGGGCGCCCGCGACAGCCTGCGCCTGGAAGCCGGCCTGCCGCTCTATGGCCACGACCTGGACGAGACGGTCTCGCCGATCGAGGCGGGCCTGAACTTCGCCGTCGGCAAGAGCCGCCGCGAGGCCGGCGACTTCCTGGGCGCGGCGCGCATCACCAAGGAACTGGCCGGCGAGCTGTCGCGCGTCCGCGTGAACCTGAAGGTTCTGGAAGGCGCCCCGGCCCGCGAAGGCGCCGACATCGCCGACGCCGAGGGCAATCTCATCGGCAAAGTCACCAGCGGCGGCTTCGGCCCCAGCTTCGGCGGCGCCATCGCCATCGGTTTCGTGCCCCCGGCCTACGCCGTGCTCGGCGCGACGCTGAAAGTCATCGTCCGGGGCAAGCCGGCGGCCGCCGAGGTCGTCGCCTCCCCGTTCGTTCCCACCCGCTACGTGCGCAAGATCTAGAAGAGGGCCAGACCATGCGTTTCACCAAGGACCATGAATGGGTCGCCGTCGAAGGCGACATCGCCACCGTCGGCATCACCGCCTACGCCGCCGAACAGCTGGGCGACGTGGTGTTCGTCGAGGTGCCGGACGTCGGCAAGACCGTGGCCCAGGGCGAAGGCCTGGCCGTCGTCGAGAGCGTCAAGGCCGCCTCGGACGTCTACGCCCCGGTGTCGGGCGAAGTGGTCGAAGCCAACGCCGAGCTGGGCGACGCGCCGGAAACCGTCAACGCCGCCCCGGAAGCCGGCGGCTGGTTCGCCAAGCTGAAGCTCAGCAACCCGGCCGAGGTCGACGCCCTGATGGACCGCGACGCCTACGAGTCGTTCCTGGCGACGCTTTAAGGCAGTGCGTGATCCCCGCCCGGAGTTCATCCTCGGGCCGACCTGCGGTCGGACCCGGGGGACAAGCTCAGGGTGAGGATCAAGTACAGGCCGGGCAGTAGAGAAACCTCATCCTGAGCTTGTCGAAGGACGAGGTTTCTCCCACCGCCGCCACCACCCCCATCCCCGACCCTTCCCCCATCAAGGGGGAAGGGAGTTCGCTGCGGAAACTTTTCATGCGCTACCTCCCCCTGACCCCCGAAGACCGCGCCGACATGCTCGGCGTGATCGGCGCGGGCTCGATCGACGAGCTGTTCGTCGACGTGCCGGCCGTCGCCCGCCGCAGCGAGCCTGTGGACCTGCCCCATCACGCCGGCGAGCTGGAAGTCGAGCGCGAGATGCTGCGCCTGTCGCGCCGCAACCGCTCGGCGGCCGAGGGGCCGTTCTTCGTCGGGGCCGGGGCCTATCGCCACCACGTGCCGGCCAGCGTCGATCACATCATCCAGCGGTCGGAGTTCCTGACCAGCTACACGCCCTACCAGCCGGAAATCGCCCAGGGCACGCTGCAGGTGCTGTTCGAGTTCCAGAGCCAGGTCGCCGCCCTGACCGGCATGGAAGTGGCCAACGCCTCGCTCTATGACGGCTCCACCGCCACGGCCGAGGCCGTGATGATGGCCCAGCGCGTCACCCGCAAGAACAAGGCCGTGCTGTCGGGCGGCGTTCACCCGCACTATGTCGGCGCGGTCGAGACCCTGGCCCACGCCGCGGGCGTGGCCACCCACCGCCTGCCGGCCGCCATCGACGCCGAGGACACGGTGATCGCCGCCATCGACGCCGACACCGCCTGCGTCGTGGTGCAGACCCCCAACGTGTTCGGCACGGCCACCGACGTCAGCAAGATCGCCGAAGCGGCCCACGCCGCCGGCGCCCTGCTGATCGTGGTCACCACCGAAGCCGTCTCCTACGGTCTGCTGAAGTCGCCGGGCGCCATGGGCGCCGACATCGCCGTGGCCGAAGGCCAGTCGATCGGCAACGGCCTGAACTTCGGCGGCCCCTATGTCGGCCTCTTCGCCTGCAAGGAAAAGTTCGTGCGCCAGGCCCCCGGCCGCCTCTGCGGCGAGACGGTCGATGCTGACGGCAAGCGCGGCTTCGTGCTGACGCTTTCGACCCGCGAGCAGCACATCCGCCGCGACAAGGCCACCTCGAACATCTGCACCAACAGCGGCCTGTGCGCTCTCGCCTTCTCGATCCACATGAGCCTGCTGGGCGAACAGGGCCTGCGCCGGCTGGCCTCGCTGAACCACCAGAAGGCGCTGGCCACGGCGAAAGCCCTCTCGGCCATTCCGGGCGTCGAGATCCTGACCCCGCGCTTCTTCAACGAGTTCGCCGTGCGCCTGCCCAAGGACGCGGCCGAGGTCGTCGAAACCCTGGCCGCCCACGGCGTGATCGCCGGCGTGCCCTATTCGCGCCTGGAGCCGGGCTCGGGCCTGGACGACGTGCTGCTGGTCGCGGCCACCGAGACCACCCTCGACACCGACATCACCTTCTTCGCCAAGCTGCTGGCCGGAGCCGTCCAATGAGCATGAACAATGTCGGACGCCCCACCCGTCCCGAAGCCTCGAACGATGAAGGTCAGGGCTTCACCTCCCTGTCGGGCGGCCGCGGCCTGCTGCAGGACGAGCCGCTGATCTTCGAACTGGGCGGCTGGACCAAGACCGGCGTCGACCTGCCCGACGCCGTCGCCGCCGACGGCGCGCTCGCCGGCCTGACCCGCGACGACACCATCGGCCTGCCGGGCCTGTCGGAGCCGGAAGCCGTGCGCCACTACGTGCGCCTCAGCCAAAAGAACCACGCCATCGACCTGGCGCTCTATCCGCTGGGTTCGTGCACGATGAAGCACAACCCGCGCCTGAACGAGAAGATGGCGCGCCTGCCGGGCCTGTCGGACATTCACCCGCTGCAGCCGCAGTCGACGGTTCAGGGCGCCATCGAGCTGATGGACAACCTGGCCCACTGGCTGAAGACGCTGACCGGCATGCCCGCCGTCGCCCTGTCGCCCAAGGCCGGCGCCCACGGCGAGCTGTGCGGCCTGCTGGCCATCCGTGCAGCCCACGAGGCGGCCGGCAACGGCCATCGCAAGACCGTTCTGGCGCCGACCAGCGCCCACGGCACCAACCCGGCCACGGCGGCCTTCTGCGGCTACACGGTCGTCGAAATCGCCCAGACCGAGGACGGCCGCGTCGACCTCGCCGACCTGGAAGCCAAGCTCGGCGACCACGTGGCGGCGATCATGGTCACCAACCCCAACACCTGCGGCCTGTTCGAGCGCGACGTGGTCGAGATCGCCCGCCTGACCCACGCGGCCGGGGCCTACTTCTACTGCGACGGCGCCAACTTCAACGCCATCGTCGGCCGGGTGCGCCCGGGCGATCTGGGCGTCGACGCCATGCACATCAACCTGCACAAGACCTTCTCGACGCCGCACGGCGGCGGCGGTCCGGGCGCGGGTCCGGTCGTGCTGTCGGCGGCCCTGGCGCCCTTCGCCCCCACCCCGTGGGTGGTGCACGACGAGAACGGCTACAAGCTGGTCGAGGAAGCCGAAGGCGTCGCCGCCCAGGCCTTCGGCCGGATGAGCGCCTTCCACGGCCAGATGGGCATGTACGTGCGCGCCTACGCCTACATGCTCAGCCACGGCGCCGACGGCCTCAAGCAGGTCGCCGAGGACGCCGTCCTGAACGCCAACTACGTCAAGGCCCGCCTCAAGGACCTGATGAGCCCGGCCTTCCCCGAAGGTCCGTGCATGCACGAGGCGCTGTTCGACGACGCCTGGCTGGAAGGCACCGGCGTCACCACCCTCGACTTCGCCAAGGCGATGATCGACGAGGGCTTCCACCCGATGACCATGTATTTCCCGCTGGTGGTGCATGGCGCGATGCTGATCGAGCCGACCGAGACCGAGTCGAAGGCCGAGCTCGACCGCTTCATCGAGGCCCTGCGCCTGCTCGCGCAGGCGGCCAAGGCCGGCGAGGTCGAGCGCTTCAAGAACGCCCCGCACCTGGCCCCGCTGAAGCGTCTGGACGAAACCCTGGCCGCCCGGAAGCCGAAGTTGAAGTGGAAACCTGTTGCCCCCGCGCCACTCGCCGCGGAATAGGCGCAACACAGGCACGAAAGCGGAACGGGGCGCCTTTACGGAAGGGCGCCCCGTTTCCATATGCACCCTGTGGGATGAGGGGGCCGGCGCTTTGCCGGAAACCGGCGGACCACAGATCCCGTTCAGCCCCCCATGAACCTCGCCATCGCCATGCCGCCCGTGCGCCTTTCCGCCGCCGACGAACTCGCCCGCGAGCTTCTCGGCCGGATTATTCGCGGCCTGCTGGTGGCCCTGGGCCTGGTGTTCATCGCCGCGGGCTTCCTGATCGCGCCCCTGCCCGGCCCCATGGGCGTGCCGCTGACGGTCATCGGCCTGATGCTGGTGCTGCGCAACTCGTTCAAGGCCCGCAAGCAGTTCGTGCGCTTCCAGCACGCCCACCCCAAGCTGGTCTTCCCGCTGCGCCGCCTGCTGCGCCGTGAGCCCGAGGTGGTCCTGGTGGCCTGGCAGCAGGCCCTGCGCATCGAGAAGCTGGTCATCCCCCGCCGCTGGCGCGTGGCCAAGCGCTGGCGCAAGGCGCTCAAGCGTCGCTACGCCAAGTGACCTCGCGCGACCCCCGGGTCGTCCGCCGTCTGTCCAGCCTCCGCCGTCGCCGGCTGGCCTTCGTCGTCCGCGAAACCTCGGCCCGCATCGCCCGTCTGCTGCTGATCGCGCTCGGCTGCCTGATCCTGCTGGCGGGCGCCGTCCTCACGCCCCTGCCCGGCCACGTCGGCCTGCCGCTGCTGGTGATCGGACTGATGGTCGTGCTGAGGAACTCGTTCCAGGCCCGCCGTCGCTTCATCCGCTGGCAGAAGCGCCACCCCAAGCTGATCTTCCCGATCCGCCGCCTGATGCGCCGCGAGCCCGAGATCCTGCTGGTGGCCTGGCAGCAGTTGCTGCGGAGCGAGAAAGTGTTCCTGCGCCGCCCCGGCTGGCGGGTGCTGAAGCGGGGCCGCAAGGCCGTGCGGAAGTGGCTGCGGCGGAAAGCGGCCGCCTAGAAACCCTCTCTTTTTGAGAGAGGGAGGGGCCCGCCGCGCAGCGGTGGGAGGGTGAGAGGTTTCACCGCATGCCGACAAACCCCGAGCTCTAGTCGAACCGCGGCTCTGGCCACCGCGCCTCATCCGGAGAGAGTGTAACCACTCACCCTCCCATGGCTTCGCCATGGGCCCCTCCCTCTCTCTCAGAGAGAGGGGAGAAAGAAAAAAGGCGCGGCCCTCGCGAGCCGCGCCTTTCGATCTTTCAGCCGTCCGGAAGGACTACTGCAGCTTGCCGCCGATCTGGCCGATCGCCGCGTCGACCAGCGAGTCGGCGCCGGTGGCGACACGGGCCAGGAGTACCGCCTCGGCCGCCTGGGTGGCGAGGTCGACGGCCGCGGCCTTGACGTCCGCGGCGGCCTGGGCCTCGGCCTGGGCGATCTTGCGTTCGGCCATTTCGGCGCGACGCGTGATCTGCTCCTCGAGCTTCTCCTTGGCCTCGGCTTCCAGGCGGATCGCGTCCGCCTTGGCCGCCTCGAGCATGGCCGAAGCCTGGCGCTCGGCTTCCTCGCGCTGGGCCTTGACCTCGGCGAGCAGGGCCTGAGCCTCCTCGCGGAGCTTCTGGGCTTCGTCGAGTTCGGCCTGGATCTTGGCTGCGTAGCCGTCAAGAGCGCCGAACAGGGCGCCCGGCAGGACCTTCAGAACGACCAGCAGGCCGAAGAAGATCACCAGGGCGACCAGCACCCAGAACTCCGGGTTGGAGAAGCTGAACAGGGATTCGTGTTCCATGATCGGCTACTCCTTAGGCCAGGGCCGACTTGAGCTCGGCGGCCGAGGCCGCCTTGCCCGTCAGCTTCTCGACGATCGCGCCGGCCGTCTCCTCGGCCACCGCACGGACGTGGCTCATGGCCTCGTCGCGAGCGGCGGTGATCGAGGCTTCCGCCGCGGCCAGCTTTTCGGCCAGCACGGCTTCTTCCTTGGCCTGGCGTTCCGCGGCCTGAGCCGCCGCCTTGGCCTTGGCGTCCGCCGCGGTCTTCTGGGCCTTGGCGCGAGCCTCGGCGACCTCGGCCGCGGCCGCACGGGCCTGGACCTCGGCTTCGTCCTTCAGACGACGGGCGTCGGCGATGTCGCCGGCGATCTTGGCGCCGCGCTCGTCGATCGCGCCGCTGACGCGGGGCAGCAGACCCTTCGACAGCACGACGTAGAGAACGGCGAAGATGAGCAGCAGCCAGGCGATCTGACCGCCCCAGTGCTCGAACTGCAGCTGCGGAAGACCGCCGCCGCCTTCGTGCCCCGGGGCTTCAGTCGACTCGACCGTGCCTTGATGTTCCGTCGCCATGGGCGAAGGCGCCTCTCAGCTAGGGATTAGGAGAACAGGATCAGGAAGGCGATGACCAGGGCGAAGATGCCCAGGGCTTCCGTCAGCGCCATGCCCAGGAACAGCATCGGACGCTCTTGAGCGGCCGCGGTCGGGTTGCGCAGCGCGCCTTGGAAATAGTTGCCGAACATGACGCCCAGGCCGATGCCCGCGCCGATCATGCCGAGCATGGCCAGGCCAGCGCCGATGTACTTAGCGGCTTCCGCTTCCATTGTGAGGCTCCTTGAGAATTCAGAGAAAGGTTGAAGTAAGAAGGGTGATCAGTGGCTGTCGAGGTGCACGACGTCGTTGATATAGACGCAGGCAAGCACCGCGAACACGAAGGCCTGCAGGAAGGCCACCATGAACTCGAGGGCCGTCAGGGCGACGACGGAGGAGAGGGCCAGGGCCGCGCCGGCCCAGCCCAGCACGCCGAGACCGCCCAGGGCGACGACGAAGCCGGCGAAGATCTTCAGCACCACGTGGCCGCCCAGCATGTTGCCGAACAGACGAAGACCCAGGGTGATCGGACGGATCAGGAACGACAGGATCTCGATCGGCACCAGCAGGAAGTACAGCGGCCACGGCACGCCCGACGGGGCGAACAGCTTGAAGAACTTCAGGCCGTTCTTGGCGAAGCCGACGGCGACCACGGTCAGGATGACCATGAGGCCCAGCGTCAGGGTGACGGCCAGCTGCGAGGTGGCGGTGAACACCAGGAACATGCCCTGCAGGTTCATGAACAGCACGAACGCGAACAGGGTGAAGACGAAGGGCAGGAACTTCTTGCCGTCGTGACCGATGATCGACTCCGCCAATCCGTCGACGAGCCCGTAGAGCATCTCGCCCACGGTCTGCAGGCGGCCCGGAACCACGGCGCGGCGAGCCGCGGCGGCGTAGAACACGATGACCAGGGTCGCGGCCAGCAGCATGGCGGCCACCGAATTGGTGATCGACAGGTCGATCGGCAGACCGAAGACGTTCACGGTGGGCAGTTCCACGACCTTCTGGATCTGGAACTGGTGCATCGGATCGGCCATCGGCCCTAGTCTCTCTTCTGCTTGGGGGCGGTGGACCCGCCTCCCGTGTGTACATCCTCGGCCGGAGCCTTGGACGCCTGCGCGCTCAGTTTCGCCGCCTTGCGAACGACGGAGAATATCGCGAGACCCGTGCCGATCAGCAGACCGCCGACCATGCCCCAGGGCCCCGTGCCGACGTAACGGTCGAGCAGCCAGCCGAAGCCAAGCCCCACCAGAACGCCCCCGATCAAATCCGCCAGGAGGCGATAGCCGTCCTGGGAAGCCTTCTCGCCCGCCGCCTTGACGGGCTTCTCCGCCGCCTTCCGCGCCTCGAAAGCGTCGAGCCGAGCGTCGAGGCTCTCGAAAGCCTTGTCGTTCGGTTCGTCGGCCTTGGGCATGGGAAGCGGTCAGGTCCGAAAGCGCCCGCAGACGCGCCTGAAGAAGGCGCTTTTTCGGCCGGCTTGATCGCGGCGGAACCTATAGGGCGCGCTGCGGTGCGTCAAGATTGTGGAGAAACTGCGCAAGGCACTGTTTTGACGAGAGAATTTCCGCAACGTCAGCCAACCCGCGGAATCTGGGTCTCCGGGACGGCCCCGCCGCTCGCGATCGCCCCGGCGCGCGACGATCCGTCCGGCGAAGAGCCGGACCGCTCCAATTGCTTTTTTGGTCGTTTTGGGGTTTAGGAGGCGCGCCTCTCCAACAGCACGAAGATTCATGTCCTACCTGAAGAACACCGGATTCGCCGATCGCATCACCGCCCAGCAAGAAGCCAAGAAGGCGATGCTGGCCAAGTTCAAGCCGAAGGCCGCCGTTCAGGATCCTGATTTCGACAAGCGCGACGAACAACGCGCCGCCGAGCTGGAAGCCGTTCGCACCGCCCGCGCCGAAGCCAAGGAAGCCGCCCGCCTCGAAGCCGCCGCCCGTCAGGAAGAGCTGATGGCCGTCAAGCGCGCCGAGCGCAAGGAACGCAAGGCCCTCGAAGCCGCCGAACAGCGCGTCCGCAAGGAAGAGAAGGCCGCGGCCCGCGAAGAGCTGAAGGCTCTGGGCCGTAACAGCAAGGCCTCGCGCGCCCACCAGTGGGCCCACCTGATCGGCTGATCCGAACGATGGGGAGACGCGCCGCAAGCCGTCTCCCCTTCCTTCACCGTCGTCCGCCGCCGCCCGGCCTCCGGGCGGCTTTTCGCGTTTGTGAGGCCTCGCCATGGAACATCTGAGCGTTCAGCTGCTCGTCATCCTGTTCGGCGTGGCCTTCGTGGCCGGGACCCTGGACGCGATCGCCGGCGGCGGCGGACTGATCACCCTGCCGGCCCTGCTGCTTTCGGGCCTGCCGCCGGTCGCGGCGCTGGGCACCAGCAAGCTGCAGAGCACGTTCGGCTCGGTCACGGCCACCCGGGCCTTCGCCAAGCGCGGCCTGATCGACTGGAAGACCGCCTGGCCGATCGGCCTCGCCGCGGGCCTGGCGGGTCTGGCCGGCGCCCTGTGCGCCAGCCTGCTTTCGCCGAAATTCCTGGCCGCCCTGGTGCCCGTGCTGCTGATCGTCATCGCCGTCTATTTCGGCCTGTCCAAGGCCCTGAAGGCCGAGGACGGCCCCGCGCGCCTGGCCTTGCCGGCGTTCGCCGGCTTCGTCGCGCCGATCGTCGGCTTCTACGACGGGATCTTCGGTCCCGGCGCCGGGGCC
The DNA here is from genome assembly GCA_047607095.1 of Caulobacter sp. GTDB lineage: Bacteria > Pseudomonadota > Alphaproteobacteria > Caulobacterales > Caulobacteraceae > Caulobacter. The sequence goes on along the minus strand of JASGDR010000032.1, from coordinate 1,326 downwards.
TTCTACATGATCGCCATCGTCAGCCTGCTCGGCTACGGCGTTCTGAAAGCCACCGCCCACACCAAGCTCGCCAACGCCGCCAGCAACCTGGGCGCCCTGGCGCTGTTCATCCTCAAGGGCGCGGTGATCTGGCCCATCGGCCTCTCCATGGCCGCCGGCGCCTTCCTGGGCGCCCAGCTCGGCTCGCGCCTGGCGGTGCGGTTCGGAGCCCGGCTGATCAAGCCGCTTCTGGTGGTGATCTCCTGCGCCATGGCCGTGAAGCTTCTGGCCGACCCGGGCAACCCGCTGCGGCAGGCGGTGATGGGGATGTTCGGACATTGAGACCCTCTCCCCGTGGGAGAGGTGTCGGCGAAGTCGACGGAGAGGGGAGCAGCTGCGAAATCGGCCAGCCTCTCGAAAGCTGAAAACGTCCCCCCCTCCGGCCCTCCGGGCCGCCTCCCCCAGAGGGGGAGGATCTTTCTACTGCGCCGCCACCAGTTCCTCGGCGGTCGACAGGTCCACGCTGACCAGCTGGCTCACCCCGCGCTCGGACATGGTCACGCCGAACAGGCGATCCATCCGGCTCATGGTCACGGGGTTGTGGGTGATGGCGATGAAGCGCGTCAGGGTGCGGCGGCGCATCTCGTCGAGCATGTTGCAGTAGCGGTCGACGTTGGCGTCGTCCAAGGGCGCGTCGACTTCGTCCAGCACGCAGATCGGGGCCGGGTTGGCCAGAAACACGCCGAAGATCAGGGCGCTGGCGGTCAGGGCCTGCTCGCCGACGCTCATCAGGCTCATGCTGGCCAGGCGCTTGCCCGGCGGGCAGGCGAAGATCTCCAGGCCCGCTTCGAGCGGATCGTCGCTCTCGATCAGACGCAGCTCGGCCTGGCCGCCGCCGAACAGCGCCTGGAACAGGGTCTGGAAGTGGTTGTTGATCACGTCGAAGGCCGCCAGCAGGCGCTCGCGGCCCTCGGCGTTCAGCTCCTCGATGCCGTCGCGCAGCTTGGCCACCGCGCCCGACAGGTCGGCGCGCTCGATCCGCATCGTCTCCAGGCGGCCGGCGTATTCCTGGGCCTCTTCCTCGGCCCGCAGGTTCACCGCCCCGATGGAGTCGCGCTCGCGCTCCAGGGCGAAGAGGTGGGCCTCGACGCCGGCGGCGTCCTTCGGAACGGCCACGGCCTCGCCGGCCAGGTGACGGCCCAGGGCCTCGGGCTCCATGCGGGCGCTCTCGCGGATGTTCGAGGCGATCTCGGCGAAGCGCTCGCGGGCCCCGTCGAGGCGCGCGACCAGCGAGGCGCGGCGCTCTCGGGCCTCGCTCGCGGCCTGGTCGGCGGCGCGGGCGGCGCG
>JASGDR010000031.1:0-5541 GCA_047607095.1 Caulobacter sp. | reverse complement strand
TTGATTATGGGGGGTCTTGAGTCCCCGGGGATAAACTGGGGTTATAAAGTTGTAGAGCGTTGATTTGGTTGGACTCTATTTCGAGTTCACCGTGTGAACGCTGCGCGTTCACGCCTTTCGCCGTACTCAAACACCGCTTTCCTGGGCCTTGCGCCCAGGATCCATCGTTCAGCCTCCTCGGACCTTTCGAGGAAGGCCGAGGTCTGAGCGGTCGCCGGCATGGACCCTCGCCACGAGGGCGAGGGAGGCGGGAGTGGGGGAAGGCTCGGGAGAGTGAAGCGGGCGCGGCGAAAGGCCTGCCCCCGCTTTCGCGGGGAGTTTACGGGGTAGAGCGCAGGCGCGGCGCCCTGCCCTCCCACGCGCCGCGCGGAGCCTTCCCTGGAAGGAGCTCCATTTATCGCTGGGCCTGCACCACCTTCACCGCCGGCGCGCGCTCCCAGCCGCCGCCCAGCGCCAGGAAGAGGTTGACCTGATCGGCGGCCACGGCGGCGTCGGAGGCCGCCAGGGCGGCTTCGGCGCCGGCCAGGGTGCGCTGGGCGTCCAGGCCCTGGAGGTAGGGCGTGCGGCCGGCCTTGTAGAGCGTGGCGGCCTGGCGTTCGGCCTTGACGGCCTCGTCGCGGGCGGCGCGCAGGGCGGCGTTGCGGTCGAGTTCGTGGGCGTAGGCGGTCAGGCTGGTCTCGGTCTCGCGCAGGGCGTTCAGCACCACGCCGTCGAACCTGGCCAGGGCCCCGTCGGCGCCGGCCTCGGCCCCGCGGATGCGGGCCCGCTCGCCCTCGCCCGGCAGGGTCCAGGACACCAGGCCCGAAAGGCTCCAGCGGTTGGCGGCGGGCTGGCCGAGATCGGCCAGCAGACCCGTCGTGCCCGCGCCCAGGCCGAAGCTGATGTTCGGATAGAGCGCGCCGCGGGCGACGCCGATGCGGGCGGTGGCGCCGGCCAGGGCGCGTTCGGCCTGGCGGACGTCCGGACGGCGCTTAAGCAGAGCCGCGCCGTCGCCCACCGGCACGGGCTGGGACAGCTTCGGCGGCGAGGCGCAGGCCTCGACGGCCTTGGGGAAATCGGCCGGCGGCTTGCCCGTCAGGACGGCCAGCTTGTAGAGCGCGGCCTTTCGCCGGGCCTCGAAGGTGGGGATGGCGGCGCGCTGCAGCTCGACCTGGGCCCGGGCCCGGGTGGCGTCCAGCGCCGTGCCGCGACCGGCGGCGATCAGGCGGTTGGTGACGTCCAGGCTCTTCCGCTGAAGATCCAGGGTCTGCTCGGCCACGTGGATCTCGTGGCCCGACGAGCAGGCCTCGACATAGGCCCGGGCGACGTCGGCGGCGACGCTGACGCGGGCCAGATCCAGGGCCGCCTGGCCGGCGTCGGCGTCGGCGTGGGCGGCCTCGGCGGCGCGCTTGAGCCGACCGACGAGATCGACCTGGTAGGAGACCTTGACCCCGGCGTCGGCCAGGTTCTCGACCGGCAGGGGCTCGGTCAGCAGGTACTGCTCGCCGGACTCGCGGGCGCGCATCGCCGCGGCCGAAGCGCCTGCGGAAAAGCCGCCGGCGTCGTCGGCCTCGCCGGCCACGGCGCGGGCGCGGGCCAGGTTGGCGGCGGCCACGCGCAGGTCGGTGTTGGCGGTCAGGGCCTCCTGCACGAGGCCGTTCAGGGTCTCGTCGTCATAGAGCTTCCACCAGCCGTCGGGGACCGGGTCCTGGCTGACGGCGGCGTTCGCGGCGCCCATGAACGCGCCTTGCGCGGCCGGCTCGTTGATCTTGGCGGCGTCGGGACGCTCGTAGTCGGGGCCGACGGTGGTGCAGGCGGCCAGGACCAGCAGCGAGGCGGCCGCGCCGAGGGTGCGGAACGTGCTCATCTGGCGGCCCCCGCAACCCGAGCGCCCTGCCCCAGGACCGCGACGGTGGCCGTGCGGCCGGCGATCAGGCGCAGATCCTTGGGCGTCTCGTCCAGGGCGACCCGGACGGGCACCCGCTGGGCCAGGCGAACCCAGCTGAAGGTCGGGTTGACGTTGGGCAGCAGGTTGCTTCCCGCCGCGCGGTCGCGGTCCTCGATGCCCGCGGCGATCGACTGGATGTGGCCGTGCAGCGGGGCGTCCTCGCCCATGACGCGGACGTCGACCTTCTGGCCGACGTGCAGGCCCTTGAGCTTGGTCTCCTCGAAATAGCCCTCGACGCGGAACGAGCGGCTGTCGATCAGGGCCAGCACCGGCTTGCCGGCGGTGACGTAGTCGCCGGTGCGAAGCGTCAGGTCCGACAGGAAGCCGTCGGTCGGGGCGACCACCAGGGTGCGCTTGAGGTTCAGGGCGGCGAGATCGCGGGCGGCCTCCGCCTGCGAGAGCGCCGCCTGCCCCTGCTCCACCTTGGCCAGGCTCTGCTCGGTGACCTCGCCGGCGACGAGGTCGCCCAGGACGCGGTTGCGGGCCAGTTCGCGGCGGGCCTGGGCCAGCTGGGCCTTCTGGGCGGCGACGGCGGCGTCGGCCTGGCGCAGGGCGAGCGCGTAGCGGTCGCGATCGACATAGAACAGCGGCTGTCCGGCCTTGACCGTCTGGTCGTTGACCACGCGGACGTCGGTCACCAGGCCCGAGACGTCGGGGGCGACCTGGACGATGTCGGCGCGGACGCGGCCGTCACGGGTCCAGGGATCGACCTGGTAGTGGTCCCAGAGGCGCTTGCCGCCGACGGCGGCGACGGCGACGACGGCCAGGGTGACCGCGACGCGGCCGGCTTGCGGAAGGATGGTCTTGAGCTGGGGCATGTTTTTCTTAGCGACGGACGAAGGCCACGGCGGCGGCCCAGAGGATGACGAAGAGAGCGGTGTCGAAGAGCGCCGGATGCCAGACGAGGCGGTAGGCGCCGGTCCAGGACAGCACGCGGCGCAGCACGAAGGCGGCGGCCAGGGCGATCACGGCCGAGACGAGGACGGACGACAGGAAGACGCCGTCGAAATTGTATTCGCCGATCATGCGGCGGGCTCCGGATTGAAGGCGGGGGCGTCGGGAAAGAGGTTGCGGCGAAGGCCGACGAGGCCGGTCACGCCGCCGGGTACGAAGGTGGTCTGGCCCATGCGGGTCAGGGCCTGGTCGAGGCGGGCCAGGAGATCGGCCTGCGGCGGCGCGCGGCGACCCGCCGACAGCGCGGCGTAGTGGTCGCCGACGCCGTCGAGCACGGCGTCGAGACTGGCGCGGGCCGGACCCGACACCTCGCCGCGCGCGCCCTGCACGGCGACGAGGTTCATGCCGATCCGCAGATCGCGCAGGACGTCGACGCCGACGAGGTCGTGGCGCTGGCCCACGGCGGCTAGCTTGGGGGTCAGAAGGCCAAGGCGGTCGACCAGGGTCGCGGCGAAGGCGGCCGGCTCGGGCGCGTTGCGGGCCCGGGCCAGGCGCGCCAGGCCCTTCCAGGTGCGCGACAGCAGACGGCGGGCGCCGGCGTCGATGCTCATCGAGCGCATGGAGGCGGTGACGAAGATCGCCGCCCCCAGGCCGACGAACTGGCCCAGATTGACGTTCAGGAAGCTGGCGAAGTCGGCGCTGAAGGTTTCCTGCAGGGCCATGGCGTTGCAGAAGCCCATCAGCACGGCGAGAGCCGCCCCCATGGTCTTGGGGTTAGGAATGAACAGGCCGATGAACAGCAGCGGCGGGGCGAGCGTCAGGACCAGCAGCGGGAAGCCGTCGATGGCCGGCAGCACGGCGAACATGTAGAGCGCCGACAGCGGCAGCGAGACCAGGGTGAAGATCCCGAAGCTGCGGATGGCCGGCACCGGATCGTCCATGGCCGCGAAGAAGCAGCAGAACACCGCCGCCATGACCGGGGCCGAGGCGCCGTCGCCCCAGCCGGAGACGATCCAGATGGCGCAGGACAGCAGGACGGCGATGGCGGCGGCCGCGCCCGAAAGCAGGGCCAGCGGGAAGTCGCTGTGCATGCGGCGGCGGGCGGCGGTGACCGTGGCGGCGGCCAGGGCCGGCGACAGCGGGGCGTCGGGATCCTCCAGCCGGGCCATCAGGGCGTGGCCCTCGGCCAGGGCCCGGACGGTCTCGGCCAGCCGCACCAGCAGGCTCTCGACCAGCAGGGCGTTCCAGTCGCCGCCGCGGCGGGTGGCGGCCTCGGCGCGCAGGTGGTCGATCAGCTCGAGGCCCGCGCCCCGGGTCGCGCCGGCCTCGATCCAGGCGACGACGGCGTCGAGGGCCTGGCGGGCGGCCGGGTCGCGGACGTCCTTGAGGGCCAGCATGCGGTCGGACAGGCCCGACAGCAGCGGGATGAGGATCAGCAGGCGTTCGTGCAGGGCCCGGACGACGCCGGAGGTCTCGCGCAGGCGCGAGGTGTCGAACGGCAGGTGAACGGCCAGCATCTGGATCTCGCTGGCGGCGGCGGCGAGATGCCGGCGATCGCGGGCGAAGGCCTCGGCGCTGCCGCCCTTCAGGACGTCGAGCGCCCAGCGGTCGGCCTCGCCCAGCCAGGCGGCCAGGCGGGCGCGCAGCACGGTTCCGACCGGACGCGGGAAGACGAGACTGTGGACCAGGGTGGCGCAGACGATGCCCAGGCCGATCTCGACCACCCGCCAGACGGCCAGGTCGAAGATCGCGCCGGGCTGGCCGACGGCGGGAAAGCCGATGATGGCGGCGGTGTAGCCGGCCAGCATCAGAACATAGCTGCGCGGCGTGCGGTCGAGCAGCGAGACGGCCAGGCAACCGCCGACCCACAGGGCCAGGGCCAGGCACAGCAGGACGGGCGCGTTGACCAGGGCGGGAACCAGGGCGACGGCGGCCGCGCCGCCCAGCATGGTGCCGAGCACGCGGTAGACGGCCTTGGAGCGCACGGCGCCGGCCAGGGGCTGGCTGACGATATAGGCCGTGGTCATGGCCCAGTACGGACGCGGCAGGCCGACGGCGAAGCCGATCCAGAGGGCGAGCATGGCGGCCGCGAAGCTGTTCAGCGAGAACAGCAGCGTCCACCGGTCGAGCTTAGGCATGGCGGGGTCTTAAGCCCCCTGCCCGTTGGCGATTTCCAGCGCCGCCTCGAAGGCGGCGAAGGTGCGCAGGGTGGCGGAGAGATCCTCGTCGCCGACCCCGGCCAGCAGGCGCGAACGCACGGCCTGGACGGTGTCCTCGGCGATCACGGCCAGGGCCTGGCCGTCGGGCGTGAGGTGCAGGGTCTTGGCGCGGCCGTCGGCCGGATCGTCGCGGCGCTCCACCAGACCGGCGGCGCACAGCTGGTCGAGCACGCGGACCAGGGACGGCCCTTCGACGCCCAGCTCCTCGGCCAGCACGCCTTGCCGCATGCCGCCGCCGGCGCGGGCGATGTGCAGCACCGGCAGGGCGCGGGCGTCGGACAGGCCGTGCTCGGCCAGGGCGCGATTGACCTCGCGGCGGTAGATGCGCGCCAGGCGCAGGATCGCGCCGGTGAAGGTGCGCTCGCCGAGGATGCGGGGGGTGGTCATGTAACGATGCTCGAAGAACGATAGGTAGCTTGCTATCGATTTAGATAGCTTCCTATCGATGTTCGTGCAAGCGGGCGGTAAAAGAAAAACGGCCCCGCTCGCGAAAGCGGGGCC
>JASGDR010000030.1:0-19585 GCA_047607095.1 Caulobacter sp. | reverse complement strand
GTCAGGCGGAAGACCGCGCCCTTCGGATCGCCCGGCCGGGCGTCGAGCTCGCCGCCCATCAGCCGCGCCAACTGCCGGCTGATGGGCGGCGAGCTCGACGCCCGGCCGGGCGATCCGAAGGGCGCGGTCTTCCGCCTGACCTTGGCCCTGCCCCAGGGGGCGGAGGAGACCAAGGTCGCGGCGGCCGGCGACCGCGGCCTGGCGGCGCCGGAAGTGGCGGCCCTGCGCGTGCTGGCGGTCGACGACCACGAGGTCAACCGCCGCACCCTGGCCCTGGTCCTGGAGCCGCTGGGCGTGGTGCTGGCCACGGCGCCCGACGGCCTGGAGGCGCTGAAGCGGCTGGAAGCCGAGCCCTTCGACGTGGTGCTGATGGACGTCAACATGCCCGGCCTCGACGGCCGCGAGGCCACGCGCCGCCTGCGGGCCGGTTCGAGCGCCAATCGCGACGTGCCGGTGATCGGCTTCAGCGCCGGCGTCGCCGACGAGGAGGTCCAGGCCTGCCGCGCCGCCGGCATGACCGACTGGCTGGCCAAGCCGCTCGACATCGCCCGTCTTTACGAGGCGCTGGAGCGCGCCCGGCCTCAGTGAGCCGGATCGGGCGCGCCGCCGCCCTGGCCGGTCTGGAACAGCCTGCCCTTCTCGGTGACCAGCACGACCAGCAGGCCGGCCAGGCCGAAGCCGAAGAAGCCCAGGGTCAGCGGGCCGACCGTGCCGTCGAACAGCTGGCCGATGATGAACCCGCCCAGCGCGCCGCCGATGGTGGTGATGAAGCCCTGGATCGAGGCGGCGGCCCCGGCGATGTGGCCCAGCGGCTCCATGGCGACGGCCCCGAAGTTCGACATCACCAGGCCGAAGCAGAACATCATCGACCCCTGCAGCAGGGCGAAGGTCCAGACCGTCTCGTGGCCGGTGTGGGCGACGATCGCGTGGATCCCGGCGAAGGCGATGAAGCCCAGCAGGGCGCCGTGCGAGACCTTGCGCATGCCCAGCCGCTCGACGATGCGGGCGTTGACCAGCGAGGCCACGGCGATGCCGCCGGCGATCCCGGCGAAGATCAGGGTGAACCACTCGCCCGCGCCCAGAGCGTCGACGAACACCTGCTGGGCCGAGTTGATGAAGCCGAACAGGCCCGCCAGCACCAGGGTGGCGGCGATCGTGTAGCCGATGGCCACGCGGTCGGTCAGGGCCGTGCGGAAGGCGCCCAGGATGGCCTTGGGGGAGATCGGCGTGCGGTCTTCCGGATGCAGGGTCTCGGGCAGCTTCAGGGCCGTCCAGGCGATCACCGCGGCGCCGAACAGCGCCATGACCCCGAAGATCCAGCGCCAGGGCGCGACCAGCACGATGGCCTGGCCGATCGACGGCGCCAGGATCGGCACGGCCAGGAAGACGATGAACGACAGCGACATCACCTGGGCCATCCGGCGGCCCGAATAGCAGTCGCGGACGATCGAGACGGCCAGCACCCGGGTGGCGGCCGCGCCGACGCCGGTCAGGGCCCGGGCGACCAGCAGCATCTCGAACGAGGTGGTCAGGGCGCAGGCCAGGCTGAACAGGACGTAGAGCGAAAGGCCGACCAGCAGCACCGGCTTGCGGCCGTAGCGGTCGGCCAGCGAGCCGTAGGCGATCTGGGCCGCGCCGAAGCCCAGCAGATAGGCGGTGATCACCCACTGGCGCTCGTTGTCGGCGGTCAGGCCCAGGCTGGCGCTGATCTGCGGCAGGGCCGGCAGCATGGAGTCGATGGCCAGGGCGTTGGTGGCCATCATCGCCGCGATCAGGGCCACGAACTGAACGAAACCCATGCCCTGGTGGGGCGAGGTGGCGGCGGTGGTGTCCCTGGGCATGACGCGATCTCTTCGGCCGTGAACGCGCGAAGCGCCGGCCGGCGCGAAACGCAACGCGCGGCATATAGGTCGCATGGCGGCGCCCGCCAACCGCGAGAAGCCGTCTATCGGGCCATCTGGAACTGGATGGTCACCGCCTGACCGTCTCCGACCCGCGAGGCGCCTTCCTGCGACTGTCCGATGCTCGCCACGCGCAGCAGGGGTTGCGAGCCGGGATCGCCGGCGGGGGCGTTGCGCAGGGCGCCCAGCACCGGTCGCGCGGCGGTCAGGGCCTGGTGGAAGGCGGCCGAGCGCTGCAGCGACAGGGCGGCCGCCTGCTGACCCTCGGCGGTGAAGGCGTCGAGGTTGGTCTGGCCGATCACGTTGACCAGCGACAGCTTGGCGTCGCCCTCGGGGCAGGCGGCCGAAGACGGCCCGCCGTAGGCCAGGCAGGGCAGGCGTTTGGCCAGGGCGTCGGCGACCTCGTCGGCGATCCTGCGGCCCCCGGGCGACAGGGTCGCCGAGCCCGGTTCGAAAAGCTGTTCGGCCCGGAACGACAGGGCCCCGCCCGAGGCGTCGCCGATCAGCGGGGCGCCGGCGTCGCGCAGGTCCGCGTCGAGGAAGCCCATCAAGGCGCGTTGGGCGTCGTCGGCGCTTTCACCGACGGCGGCGGCCTTGACCGGCGGGGCGTAGGAGAAGCAGCGGCGATCGTCGCCCGAGCCGCCGATGAGGCTTTCGGGCACGCACAGCACCCGCGCCTTGTCGTCGACCTCGACGGTCGCCTCGCGCGAGGTCAGCGCCGTGGCCGTCTGCAGCAGGGCGGCGGTCTCGGGATGCTTGGCCTGCGTCAGGGCCTTGGTCGACTGCCGGTACTGCAGGGCGAAGTAGCTGAGCATGATGATGAAGATGAAGATCACCCCCACCATCATGTCGGTCATCGAGACGTAGTAGCTTTCGCCTTCCTCGAGGTCGGGCGTCCGGCGCCGGCGGGCGCGGGCCAGGCCGGCCATCAGGCCAGGCTCTGCGCGGCGGGCGCCGAGGTGCGCTGCGCGCCGTCGGCCAGCGCGGCCTCGATCCGCGACAGCACGGCCAACTGTTCCAGCATCACCTTCTCGGGCGGCGAGAAGCGCACGCAGCCGTCGAGCTGGGCGAAGAAGTGGGCTTCGAGCTGTTCGATGACCTTGCGCCGGCCGCGCGCGGCCAGTCGCAGGATGATCGAGCCCAGTACGCCGGCGATCGAGGTCCAGAACTTGGTCGCGGCCACCGCCAGCAGGTTCATCAGCGCCGTCTGCATGCCCGCGCCGCCCTGGCGCTGCATGGCGTCGACCGCTTCGGTCAGGGCCGCGACGATGCCCATGAAGGTGATGACCAGGCCGATGGCGACCAGGAGGTTGGCCCACCATTCGAGCGTGCGGGCCGGGCCGTCGGCGTGTTCGAAGGCGTCGATGGCGTGGATGGGCGAGGCCAGCCGTCCGTCGCCGGTCTGCGCCAGCTGGCCCCGATAGGCCGCCCAACCCAGTTCCAGCGTCGGGTGGGCCGAGGCTCCCAGGCGCTTGTCGAGCGTCGGGAAGGCGTCGGCGAAGGCCTTCTGCAGATCAGCCCCGCGCAGCTCGGACAGAAGATCGCTGCGCCGCCGAAGGTCGTCCTTCAGCGGCGCATACTCGAAATAGCCCGATTGCAGGATCAGGCCGACGGCCAGGGCCAGGATCGCTCCGGCCATGATCAGCGCCGCGCTGGGCGCGCTGAACACGGAGACGACGAAGCTGGTGACCGGATCGTGCATCTTGTCCCTCGCGCAATCGGAAGCCGCGCATATTACGGCGGTGCGGCGCGAATGCGGCGCAGCTTGACCGTAACGGGATCAGGCCTCCGTCGGTTCGGGACGGGGCTTCAGAAGGGCCGAGACCCCCATGTGCTCGAGCTGGTCCCTCAGCGTATGCAGCTGCTGCATCGCCGCGGCCGCTTCGCCCCGGGCGACGGCGATCTGGTGGCGGCTGTAGTCGGCGTCGTTGGCCAGGGCCGCGAGGTTCACCCGCGTCTTGATCAGCTCCTGCTCGCGGTCGGCCATGCCCTGCTGGGCCTGGGCGCGCTTCTGGCGCTCGCCGTCGAGCTGAGCCTTCAGCATGGCGATCGTCGCTTGGGCCGCGGCGGGCAGGCCGTCGGTCGGGGTGTGCAGGAAGTCGACCGGGCGGCGCAGCAGCCACAGCTTGATCAGCTCCTCGCGCGCGATGGCGCTGGGGGCGGCGTCCTGGCGCTTGGCGCGGATGATCGCCTTGCCCAGCAGGCGGTCGTGGTCGACGCCCAGGGCGTCGGCCAGGCCGTTGGCCTCTTCGGCGTGGGCCGCCGAGGGCACTTCGAAGATGGTCCGCACGGTCTCGACCTCGGAGAAGCCGAGGTTGGCCAGCAGGGTCTCCAGATAGGGCAGGCTGTAGTAGGAAAGCTTGCGGCCGGTGTCGTCGAGGCTCCACAGGCTCTTCACCGGCGCGGCGGTGTGCAGGATCGGGGCGGTGAAGATGATCTGGCCGCCCGGCTTGAGCACCAGGGCCGCGTGGATCAGCTCCACCTCGGCCGCGATGCTGATCTCCAGCGAGTCGCAGAACACCATGGCGTCCAGAACCGGTTCGCTGGTCCGCAGGAAATCCTCCAGCGGTTGGGCGTTCACCTCGCCGGCCAGGCGTTCGCGCAGCGGCGTCGAGGTGCAGGCGTCGGCGCTGTTGACGAAGGTCACCGGCGAGCAGCCCCGATCGGCGGCGAGATAGGCGAAATAGGGGTCGCTTTCGCTGACCACGGCGCAGGACGAGCCCGGCGCCAGACCTTCGACCGCCTGGGTCAGCGCCCACTGGGTGGCGCGTTCGTGGCCCTGGCTGGAGATGAGGCCGCCGTCGTCCAGGCGGTAGTCGAACCGCGGCTGCACCAGGTCGAACTGCATGGCCTTGTCGCAGGCGCCGCCGTCGGCGCGGGCGCGGATCAGCGGCCAGACGGGCTCGACGCTGTCGGCGATCAACTTCTCGGGGATGTCCTTGTAGCCGAAGCGCTCGCAGAAGGCGCTTTCGGCCGCCATCACGTCCTTGAGCAGCGACGCCGGCGCCTTGGCCGCGGCGCGCAGCTTGGGGATGGCAGACTCGTTGATCGGCGGGGTCTGGAGCAGGGCGGGATCGAAGGTTTCGCCGGCGTGGGTCAGGGCGCGGCCCAGGTCGGCCGAGAGGCTCTCGGTGCGGCCGACGAACGAGCAGTGGTCGACATAGGGCGCCATGGCCGCGGCGCAGGGGCCCTGCGGGAAGATGGCCAGCATGCGCTCGACGAAGGTCGGGAAGTGGTCGGAGGCGGCCTCGCCGACGCCCGACTGACCCCAGCCGAACTCCATCTCGTGCAGCCACAGCGACGCCAGCCAGCTGACCGGATGGCGCACGAAGCAGAAGGACGAGGGCTTGGGCGCGAGGGCGCCGCCGGCGCCTGCCTGAGCAGGCGTCAGGTGCAGAGGATAGAGACGTTCTTCAACAAGTCCCGCTCGCCAAAGTACGTGAGAGACCCAGTGGCCTCCTGTGCGGCCGATGTGGAAGAAAATCGAATTCGGGAGAACAACCGACAACGCTCTTACGCCCCTTATACTCAACCGGAGCGATGTATTTGCCCCAGAAATGAGGCTTAGCTTAAGTCCCCGTGCAGTCACGCGCAACCTTGGCTTCAGCGACGCGACGTCAGCGCGAGTGCTCAATCAGCCGTTGAAACCGCGGATCGCCTCTATGATGACGGTTTGATCTGCCTCGGAAAGATAGGGGTGCATGGGCAGGGCCAGCACCGTTTCGGCCTTGGCCTCGGTCACCGGCAGGCCGCCCTCGCCGCGCGGGAAGGCCGCGTACGGGGCCTGCACGTGCATCGGAACGGGGTAGTAGACGGCGGTCGGCACGCCCTTGGCCTTCAGGTGCGCGGCCAGGCCGTCGCGGTTCTCGTGCTCGATGACGTACTGGGCCCAGACCGAGACGCCGCCGTCGATGACGGCCGGGGTCGCCAGCACCGCGCCCTTCAGGCCCTCGGCGTAGCGGTCGGCGACCGCTTGGCGCAGTTCGATCTCCTCGGCGAAGATCGCCAGCTTCTCGATCAGGATCGCCGCCTGGATGGTGTCCAGGCGCGAGTTCATGCCGATGCGGGTGTTGAGGTACTTCGGGTCGTGGTCGAAGGTCTTGCCGGCCAGATCGGGGCCGACGGCCTTGCCGTGGACGCGGTAGCTGTCCATCAGGTCCCAGAGCACGGCGTCGTTGGTCAGCACCGCCCCGCCGTCGCCGTAGCAGCCCAGCGGCTTGGCCGGGAAGAAGCTGGTGGTGGCCACGTCGGCCCAGTGCAGCGGGTGCTTGCCGTTCAGCGTGCAGCCGAAGCCCTGGGCGCTGTCGGCGATCAGCTTGAGGCCTTCGCGGTCGCAGATGGCCTTGATGGCCGGATAGTCGGCCGGCTGGCCGAACAGGTCGACGGCGATCACGACCTTGGGGGTCAGTTCGCCCTTGGCCTTCACGCCGGCGATGGCGGCTTCCAGCCTGGCCGGGTCGAGGTTGAAGGTGTCGGGCAGGACGTCGACGAACACCGGCGTAGCGCCGACCCACGGCACGACTTCGGGCGTGGCGGCGAAGGTGAAGGACGGGCAGAACACCGCATCGCCCGGACCGACGCCCCAGGCCATCAGCGGCAGGGCGATGGCGTCGGTGCCGTTGGCGCAGGACAGGGCGCGCTCGGCCTGGCCGAACTGGGCGAGCTGGGCCTCGAACTCACGGACCTGCGGACCCATGACATAGGCGCCGCTGTCGAGGACGGCGGCGATCGCCGCGTCGATCTTGTCGCGGATCCGGCGCTGCTGCGCGGCGAGGTCGATGAAGGGCATGCTCATGGGCGCGGCTCTTAGAGGTCGAAGGCGGCGGTTTCGAGCCAATTGATGTAACCGACTGTTTCTCGGCTGTCTGTCTTGAGGTCCCTCTCCCGCAAGGGGAGAGCGATTATCGGAACGAACCTTGGCCGCGTTTCGTTGACCGGCCGGCGCGGGGGCGCCATCGAGAGAGTCATGAGTAAGCCGACCGCCGTACCCGCCGACCTTTCCCTTCCGTCGATCGCCAGCATCAAGGCCGACGAGACCATGTTCGGACACTTCCTCGACTGGCTCGGCAAGATCGCCGTCAACCTGGTCGTCGCCGCCCTCATCCTGGTCGTCACCTTCTGGATGGCCGGCTGGCTGGCCGGGGTGGCCAGGCGGGCGCTGAGCCGCGTGCATCGCACCAATCCCGACCCGACGCTGGAGAGCTTCGTCTCGTCGCTGGTGCGCTACGCCATCGTCGCCATCGGCCTGGTGGCGGTGCTGCAGCAGCTCGGCGTGCAGGCCACCTCGATCATCGCCGTGCTCGGCGCGGCCTCGCTCGCGATCGGCCTGGCGCTGCAGGGCGCGCTGTCGAACGTGGCGGCCGGGGTGATGATCCTGCTGTTCCGGCCCTATCGCGTCGGCGACGTGATCGAGACGGCCACCCGCCAGGGCACGGTGAAGTCGCTGGACCTGCTGTTCACCGAGATCGCCACGCCCGACAACGTCAAGGTGATGATCCCCAACAGCAAGGTGTTCGGCGACGTCATCCTCAACTACTCGACCCACCGCAACCGCCGGGCCGACGTGCTGTTCAAGGTGCCGCTGAAGACCGATCTGGTGCTGGTGCTGCAGAAGATGCGCGAACGGGCCGAGCACGACCCGCGGGTGCGCAAGGACCCCGCGCCTATGATCGAGGTCACCGATCTTTCCGAGGTCTACGCCCAGGCCGCGATCCGGGTATGGACGGCCAAGGAGGACTTCGGTCCGGTCAAGACCGACCTGATGCTGGCCGCCCATCTGTGGGCGGAGGACCCGACGCGGGATCTGCCGCCGCCGCGTCCGTCCAAGGCGCCGGACCCGTCGCCGGCCATGCCCGGCGACAAGGACCATCACCTGTTCAGGCTGAAAGCGCCGAGGAAAGGTCGGAAATCAGATCCGAGCAGTCCTCGATCCCCACCGAAAGCCGGATGAGGGTGTCGCTGATCCCCAGCGCCTTGCGCTGATCGGCCGGGATCGAGGCGTGGGTCATGATCGCCGGATGCTCGATCAGGCTTTCGACCCCGCCCAGGCTCTCGGCGAGCGTGAACAGGCGGGTGCGTTCCAGCATCCGGCGGGCGGTCGCCTCGTCGCCCTTCAGCTCGACCGAGATGATCCCGCCGTAGCCGCCGTGCATCTGGCGACGGGCCAGGGCGTGCTGGGGATGGGTCTCCAGTCCCGGATAGATCACCCGCTCGACGTCCTTGCGGGTGGCCAGCCAGCGGGCGATTTCCAGGGCGCTGTCGCAGGCCCGCTGCATGCGCAGGGCCAGGGTCTTGATCCCCCGCAGCGCCAGGAAGCTGTCGAACGGCCCCAGCACCGCGCCCACGGCGTTCTGCAGGAACTTCAGCCTGTCGATCAGTTCGGGATTGTCGCCGACCACCGCCACGCCCGCGACCACGTCGGAGTGGCCGTTCAGGTACTTGGTGGCCGAGTGCATGACGATGTCGAAGCCCAGCTCCAGCGGCCGCTGGACATAGGGGCTGGCGAAGGTGTTGTCGGCGACGGTGATCAGGCCGCGGCGCTTGGCCAGGGCGGCGATGGCCTCCAGGTCGGCCAGGCGCAGCATCGGGTTGGTGGGCGTCTCGACCCAGATCATCCTCGTCTCGGGCCGGATCGCCGCCTCGATGGCCGAGACGTCGGCCATGTCGACGAAGCTGAACGACAGGCCGGCCGAGCGCTTGCGCACCCTTTCGAACAGCCGGAACGAACCGCCGTAGAGGTCGTCGCTGGCGATCACGTGGGCGCCGCTGTCGAGGATCTCCAGGATCGTCGAGGCCGCCGCCAGGCCCGAGGCGAAGGCGAAGCCGGCGGTTCCGCTCTCCAGGTCGGCGACGGCGCGCTCGAAGGCGAAGCGGGTGGGGTTCTGGCTGCGGCTGTACTCGAAACCCTTGTGCTCGCCCGGGCTCGACTGGACGTAGGTCGAGGTGGCGTAGATCGGCGTCATGACCGCGCCGGTGCTGGGGTCGGGAAACTGGCCGCCGTGGATCGCGCGGGTGGCGAAGGCCAGGCGGTTCTTGCCGGGAATGTCGGTCATGCGCGCTCGTTGTCCGGACGATGAGGCTGGCGGCGTCGGCCGCGACGTCCCTCAAGGTCTATCGTCGTTATGCGCGAACATGAACCCCGTTCCGTCGACCGCGGGCGGCCGGGCCGCCCTCCGAGCGGGAGGACGACCCGGCGCGTCGTCAGCGCGGCGCTATGGGCGTGGGGTTGGGCCCGTTGGCCGTGTTGTAGTCGAGCTGGTTGTTGCCGTACGAGGTGATGGTTCCGGTGCCGACGTAGAGGCCGGTGGCGTTGCCGAACACCTGGCTGGCCGCCAGGGAGACGACGCCGCCGTCCGAATGCACGCCGGTGGCGTTGAAGCCGATCGTGGACCCGGCCACCTGGACCGTGGTGTTGGCGCCGACGATCCGCACCGCCGCCCGGCTGTTGTGCGACAGGTTCGAGTCGCGCAGCACCGCCTGCACCTTGCCGGTCGTGCCGCTGCTGTCGGCCCGGAAGCCGGCGCCGTTGCCGGTGATCTGGGTGCGGTCGACCGACACGGCCACGGAGGTCGAGCCCGTCGGGACGATCAGCACGCCAGTGCCGGTGGAGGCGCCGCCGTTGCCCGAGATCTGCGAGTTGACGATCGACAGCTGCAGCGAGTTCGCGCTCGGCGCGGCGTAGACGCCGACGCCGCCGTTCGCGCCGGCGCGGAAGTCGTGGATGACGCTGTTGCGGATCGTCACCGTGGCCGCCGACAGGATGTTGACGCCGTTGATGCCGGTGCCGACGCCTTCGATCTCGAGCCCGCTCAGCAGGACGATGTCGGTCGCCGCCGCGTTGATGTTCACGCCGCTGGTTCCGGAGACGAGGATGCCGGCCTCCAGCCCGTCGCAGATGATCGAGATCGACTTGGTGATCGTCACGCCGCCGAAGCCGCCGGGGTCGATGCAGTTGATCTCGCCGCCGGCGGCGGTCTTGGAGATGGCGCCGGCGAAGGTCTTGCACGGCGCGGTGCGACTACAGGGATTGACGTCGTCTCCCACCCCCGAGACCCAGGTGCGGGTGGCTTGGGCGCGCGCCAACTGCGGCGCACCGGCGGTCACCATCGTGATCGCGACCAAGAACAAGGCGAGGTTTCTCATTTGCGTTCCGTGCTCCTGAAGGGGCGCCAGTGAAGGGCGGGCGTCGCGCCGAAACTCAACCGACGCTAGCACGCAAAAAGCGCCTGTCCAGCAGGGTTGAGAAGCTTAAGCATTTGTGTGGATTCAATTTTTATGGAAACCAATAACAATGTTATGCATCGGCGATCCGAGCCAATGCTCAGGCTGTCGGGGGGCGGATGGCGGATCCGAGCTTCATCGTCGGTTGCCCAAGATCGGGCACGACCTTGCTCAGCGTGCTGTTGGACCGGCATCCCGACCTGATGGTCACGCCGGAGACGGCCTTCTATGACGAGATCGCGCCGCTTACGCCCGTCGACGACCCGTCGGCGCTGCGGCGGCTGCTGGGCGGCTGGCGGCGGCTGGCCGAACTTGACCTCGAGGCCGAAGCGGTGATCGCGGCGCTGCCGGCCGGGGTCGCCTGGCCGGTGAACGCCGCGGTGTTGTTCCGGGCCGTGCTCGAGGCGCGCCGTCGGGCCTGCGGCAAGCCCTTCATCGGCGAGAAGACGCCCCAGCATCTGCTGCACGGCGCTCGAATCCTGACGGATTTTCCAGAAGCGCGGGTGGTGTGCATGATCCGCGACGGGCGCGACGTCGCCTGCTCCCTGCGCGACATGCCCTGGTGGTCCGGCGACGCCCGCGCCGGCGCGCGGCTTTGGCTGGCGTGCGAGCGGCTGTGCGGCGAGCTGGAAGCGGCCTGCCCCGACCGCTTCATGACCGTGGTCTACGAGGATCTGGTCGCGGCGCCCGTCCGGGTGCTGTCGGGGGTGATGGCCTTTCTAGGTCTGGCCTTCGAGCCCAGGCAGCTGTGCGCCGGCTCGCCCTCGGGCGTCGTACTGCGGCGATCGCTGGCGTGGAAGGGCGAGGCCCTCGGGCCCATCCGGCCGGTCCGCCGCGCGATCGCCTCGCCCGACGAGGCGGCCGCGCTGGAGCTGTTGATGGAGCCGGCCCTGCGGCGGCGCGGCTACGCGCTCATCGCGGGTTCGGCCGCGCCAACCGGCGTCGAGGCGTCCAGCATGACGGCGCCGTCCGCCTCCCAGATCCGGAACAGCGTCAGCGCCAGGCTGGAGCAGGTCGAACCGCCGGTCGACAGGTCGAAGGCGACGGCGCAGGCCGGGCAGTGAAGCTGGCCTCGCCGAGCGCCGCCGTCCATCAGGTCGACGCCGTAGTGCGGGCAGCGGGCGTCCAGCGCCGACAGCCGGCCGTCCTGGCGGGCGACCATGATCCGGCGCTCCGGCAGTTCAACCACGAGACGTCCGCCTTCGGGCAGGTCGGTCGAACGGGCGATCGTCATCGGCCCGGCGGCGGGTTCCGACGGTCGCACGACCCGATGCGCCGGCGCGGGCGGCGGCGGTTGCGGCGTGGGCGGGGCCAGGTTGTCCTCGCGCCGGACATGCTCGACGGCGTCCAGGTCGCCGGCCTCGATGGCCTTTGACGAGCGCCAGAATTCCCGTGCGTAGAAGGCCTCGGGCGCGAAGGTCGGGCGACCGGCGTTGAGGCGCAGCGACACCGCCACGCGGGTGCGGTCGGTGACGTTGAGATGGGTGCCGTGCAGGATCTCCGGATCGAAGACCAGCATCTCGCCGGCGGCCAGCGGGGCGAAGGTCGGCGGCGGCAGGGGCTGGCCGGCCTGGAGGTACAGCGTGCGGCGGTCGCAGGTCAGGCCGGTGGTCTCGACCTCGGGATAGAGCACCATGCCGGCTTCGGCCGGGACCTCGACCATGGCCCACCAGATGTTGATCCCGTCGCGGGAGTGGCCGGTCCAGCTGTCGATGTGCGGACCATGGGCCCAGGCGGCGGGCGGGTGGCCGCGATGATAGCCGGCGGGGTCGTACAGCGGATCCTTGGTCCGTCGCGCCTGGGCGATGGGGCGCATGGCGGGACTGACCCGGCCGATGCCGGGGTTCTCGGCCGTCGCGGCCGTGCGGCGCGCCAGGTCGTAGGGCAGGTTGATGCGCAGGATCAGGTAGTCGTCGACGTAGAAGTCCTGCTCCCAGCCCAGCACCGAGCGGCCCACGCGCACGGCCATGCGCAGCAGCTCGGGGCGGAGGGTCTCCAGGACGTGGTCGCGGATCGGACCGACGTCGCCGACCTCGATCACCTCGTGCAGGCGGTCGAGGCCGTGCGCGCGCAGGTGCTCCGCCGCGGCCGGGCCCCGGCGGTCGGCTACGGCGGCGAGGATCTCATCGACGACCCGGCCGTGCAGGGAACGCAGGCCGCTCAGGTTCGGCTCGCCGCAGATCTGGTGCAGGCCCGTCGCGGAGGGTGGCGTCATTCGGCTGTCCTTGGCGCCCGGCGGCGTCTTTTTGTTGTTCCACGAGCTGGAAGAAACGCCTCACTCCGCCGAGAGTGACAGCCCGCATGTGATTGATGTCCGCGCGTGCTTCCTGGCGGGCCGCGGCGAAGGCCTCGGGCGCACGGGCGCGGGCCATGACGGCGGCGACCGGGTCGGCTTCGCGCATCAGGTCGATGTCCCAGTCGCCCATGCCGGCCGTGGCGACCATGGCCTTGCCGCGCTCGTCGTAGGACATGTGGATCGAGTGGGTTCCGAAGGCCAGGCACGGCAGGAAGGCGTGCAGGCGATAGGTGACGTTCAGCCGGCAGCGGCGCAGGGCGTCCGCGTAGCGCTCGACGGTGTCGAAATAGACGCTGGGCGTGTCGGGAAAACCGGCCGCGAATTCGAGATCGAGATAGTCGTGGCAGACCAGGCGCAGGACGGCCCCGTATTCCGCCCGCAACGCGTCGATCAGGCGGCGGACGTCCTGGGCGGTGCGCCATTGCAGCGACGGCGTCACGCTCATGCGCTGGGGATGGCGGATCGACAGCAGGACCTGGTCGCCGGGCGGCTGGCGCGGGTCGTTCGGCTCCATGAAGGTGGTCGGGCATCCGGCCATCTCGACGGGGCCGGCGTCCATCTCGGCCAGCAGCCGGGCCGAGGCCGCGTCGCGCACCATGGCCACGTCGGCCTTGGCGATCAGCCGGCGAATCACCGCCGGAGCCAGCGAGTCGCTGCGTTCGGTCCAGTCGCCCGCCTCGTCGTAGATCCGGCCGTGCGACAGGCCCATCAGCATCAGCGGCTTGCGCATCGCTTCCAGGGCGCCGGGATCGACGGTGACCTGGCCGTTCTCGAAGAGGTTGCCGCCGCCGAGGACGACGCCGTCGGCGAAGCGGTTGATGTCGTAGATTTGGCTGGCCGTAAGGCCGCCTCGACCCTGGGATGCAATCGCCGGCAGGTTGACGACCGAGAGGTCGGCTCCGAACACGTCGAACAGGAGATCGAGGGTCGCGCGGTTGATCAGATCGTTGCCGATGTTCGGCGTCGCCGGCCGAATGCAAAAAAGAGTTGTCATACGCGCGGTCTGCCTTCTGAGATTACGAAATCCGGCGGGCGGTATTGGCGTCTGATCTCGACATTCTGCCAGACAAAGGGCTGGATCGACAATTATGCGCTGAAAGCGCGGAAAGACGGGGCGGCGTCGATACAAAACGCCGTCGATACAGTGAAGGTTCCAACGGCACGGAGACCTGTGTTTGACGCGTCAAAGGCTTACGGTGAGCATCCTCACCAGGAATTCCGCGCCCCGCCTGGAACGGCTGCTCGCCGAGGTTGCGCCGTTCGCCGACCAGATCGTCGTCGGGGTCGACGCTGATTCGACCGACGACACGGTCGAGATCGCGGCGCGTCATGCCGACGTGGTGTTCCGGTTCAGCCACGACGGCCAGATCTCGGCGGCGCGGATGCTGATCTTCGACTACGCGACCGGCGACTGGATCTTCGTCATCGACGACGACGAGCGGCTGGAGGCCGGGCTGGCCGCCCTGCTGCCCGAGCTGACGGCTCATCCGGCCGCCACCCATTTCTGGTTCGCCCGCAAATGGGTGTTGAACGAGCAGGAGCCGGCCTTCCTGTTCGTGCCGCCCTGGTATCCGGACTGGCAGCTTCGCCTGTTCCGCAACGACCGCAGCCTGGTCTGGAAGCCGAACCGCCCCCACAGCGGCTATCACGTGATGGGGCCGGGCCTGTACGAGCAGCGCGCGGCCCTGCTGCACTACGAGCCGGTGTGGTGCTCGCCCGAGGAGCGGCGGGCCAAGATGGAGCGCTATCGCGCGTCCCATCCCCGCGGCGCCTGGGAAAGCCACTATGTGATCCCCCAGGGCCTGCCGACCCGTCCGCTGACGCTGCCGCCCGAGCCTTCCGCGCCGGAGCCGAAGCCGGGCGATCCCGCCGAACGGATCGTGCCGGAGATCGTCGCGGCCGTGGCCGAAAAGCCGGGCTGGGGCGTCGAGATCCTCGACGTCGACATGGTCGCCGCCACCCATCGCCGCCATGCGGTGGTCGCCACCGTGCGGGTGCGCAACACCGGGACCCTGGCCTGGTGGCCGGCCTGGGGGATCCGCTCGGCTTCGCTCTACCTGACCTATCACCTGCGCGATCCGAAGGGGAAACTGCTGGCCTGGGAGCAGGAGCGGGCCCTGACCCTGACGGTGACGCCGCCCGGCGCCGAGGCGACCTTCGTGCACGTGTTCAGAGCGCCGGAGATGCCCGGCGACTACCTGCTGGAATGGGACATGGTCAGCGAGGGCGAGGTCTGGTTCGCCGCGAACCGGCCGCGGCCGCCGGTCTACAGTCCGCTGCACGTGGTGTGACGGCGGGGCGCCTCACGTCTCCAGCCGCAGGTGGTTGAGCAGGTCGACCCGGGTGATCACGCCCAGGAACTCCTCGCCGTCGACCACCAGCGCCACTTCGTCACGGTCGAAGACGTCGGGCAGGGCCTCGACGCCCTGGTGAGCCTGCAGGGTGTTGATCTTGCGGGTCATGGCGTCGGCGACCGGGGTCTTGAAGCGAACCCCGCGCAGATCGCCATGCGGCTCGTCGCCGCCCTCGACGGCGGCCAGGATGTCGCTCTCGTCGAGAATGCCCACCAGCCTGCCGCGATCCACCACCGGCAGCTGGCTGATGTCGCTGGAGCGCATGCGGTTGTAGGCGGTCAGCAGGGTGTCGCCGGGGCCGATGGCGATCACCCCGCCTTCGGCGTAGCGCTTGGCGATCAGGTCGCGCAGGTCACCGTGCAGTTCGCGCTCGTCGAAGCCGTGGGCGGCCAGCCACAGGTCGTTGAACATCTTGGTCAGGTACTTGGCCCCCGTGTCGCAGACCAGGGTGACCACCCGCTTCGGTTCGGTCTGCTCGCGGCAGTACTTCAGGGCCGCCGCCAGCAGGCAGCCGGACGACGAGCCGGCCAGGATCCCCTCCCTGCGCAGCAGCAGGCGGGCGGCGTCGACGCTCTCACGGTCGCCGATCGAATAGGCCTTGGAGACGAGGTCCATCTGGGCGTTGGCGGGCACGAAGTCCTCGCCGATGCCTTCGACGATCCACGAGCCGGCCTCGCCGTAGGTTCCGGTCGCCACATAGTCGCAGAGGATCGAGCCGACCGGATCGGCCAGCACCATCTGGGTCTTGGGAGACTGCTCGGTCATGTAGCGCCCGACCCCGGTGAGCGTGCCGCCCGAGCCGACGCCCACGACCACGGCGTCGACGTCGCCGCCCATCTGGGCCAGGATCTCGGGGCCGGTGCCCGCGTAGTGGGCGCGCGGATTGGCCGGGTTCTCGAACTGGTTGGCGTAGATCGCGCCGGGGATCGACCGAGCCAGGGCCTGGGCCATGTCCTGGTAGTATTCCGGATGGCCCTTGCCGACGTCGCTGCGGGTCAGGCGCACGTCCACGCCCATGGCCCGCAGGTGCAGGATCTTCTCGCGGGCCATCTTGTCGGGAACGACCAGGATCAGGCCGTAGCCCTTCAGGGCCGCCACCTGGGCCAGGCCCAGGCCGGTGTTGCCGGCGGTGGCCTCGACGATCGTTCCGCCCGGCTTCAGCGAGCCGTCGGCTTCGGCCGCCTCGATCATCGAACGGGCGACGCGGTCCTTGATCGAGCCGCCGGGGTTCTGGCTTTCCAGCTTGAGAAACAGGCGGCAGGGGCCGGTGTCGAGGTTTCTCACCTCCAGCATCGGCGTGGAGCCGATCAGGTCGAGCGCGGAACCGGCGACCGGCGGCAAAGCGAATTTGGGGTCGTTCATGGCGCGACTCCGCGACGAAAAGAAACGATCGACCTGTCTAACGCCCGAAATCGAAATAGGGAAACGTCGTTCTTCGAGCGTCGCCTTACGCGTTGGTTCGGGATTTACGAAGGATCGGGGGCCTCCTAGCGTCGGCTCATGAGCCAAGCCTTCGCCGCCGATTTCGAGGCCCTGTTCCGTGCCGTCTACGCCGCGGCCGTGCGGCGGGTGCGCGACAAGCGCGAGCGGCCGTCGCCCGAGACCGTGGCCCTGCTCGACCATCTGGCGGCGGCCGGACCGCTGACGGCGGGGGAGCTGGCCCGCCATGTCGACCGCGCGCCCAGCACCCTGACCGAGATGGTCGACGCCCTGGTCGGCAAGGGCCTGCTGACCCGTGACCGCGATCCCGCCGACGCCCGCCGCAGCCTGATCTGGCTGACGCCCGAGGGGCGGGCGGCGCTGGTCGAGGCCCGCAACGTGCTGGACCACGACCTGCTGGCGCGGGCCGGCGAGGCCTTGAGCGCCGAGGAGCGCGCGGCCCTGCTCGACCACTTCCAGAACTTCGTCGCCAAGCTGAAGGGAGCCAGACCATGAGCCACGCCTGCGAAAGCTGCGGCATGCCGATCGAGAGCGGCCGCTATTGCCGGTACTGCGTCGACGAGAGCGGCGCCCTGCAGGACTTCGAGACCCGCTTCGAGCGGATGGTGCAGTGGCAACAGAGGCGGGGCGGCTCGCGCGAGGCGGCCGAGCGCGAGACCCTGGCCTACATGGCGACCATGCCGGCCTGGAAGGACCACCCGAAGGTGGTCGCGGCGGCGGCGGGTTAGGCTCCGCTGGCCGCCAGGCGGTCCATCCGCCATTCTTGGGCGAACTTGCGGCCCACGCCGGCGTCCTCGAACACCACCTTGCGGCGCTCGCCCTCCAACTCGGGGGCGTTGTGGATCATCACGAACGGAAAGCCGTTGCTGGCCAGGAAGTTCTGCACGAAACGCGAGAACCGGACGGCTTCCTCGGCGGAGGCCAGGCAGATGTCGACGGCGATGTCGGCGGCTTTCATGGGCGCGCTCCTCAACGACGAGGTTTCCCGACCCTAACGCACGAGTTCGCGTTTGCGAACCACCTTCGCAGTTGCAAAAAAGAACGGCCCCGGACGAATCCGGGGCCGCGCTTTGTAAAATAAGGGTTTTTGGCCCCTGTAAAATCGGCGGTTTACAGGATGGATTGGCCGGTGCCGGCCCAGTCCTTCAGGAACTGTTCCAGGCCCTTGTCGGTCAGCGGGTGCTTGAACAGGTCGCCGAACACCGCCGGCGGGATGGTCACGACATCGGCGCCGACGATGGCGGCTTCCTTGACGTGGGCGGCGTTGCGCACCGAGGCGGCCAGGATTTCGGTCTCGTAGCCGTAGTTGTCGTAGATCGTGCGGATGTCGCGGATCAGGTCCATGCCGTCGAAGCCGTAATCGTCCAGGCGGCCGATGAACGGCGAGACGTAGGTCGCGCCGGCCTTGGCGGCCAGCAGGGCCTGGGTCGGCGAGAAGCACAGGGTGACGTTGGTGTTGACGCCTTCGTTGGCGAAGTGGTTGCAGGCGATCAGGCCGTCGCGGGTCAGCGGCAGCTTGATGACCACGTTCGGAGCGATGCCGGCCAGCTTCGCGCCTTCGGCGATCATGGCCTCGGCGGTGGTGGCGGCCACTTCGGCGCTGATCGGGCCGGGGACGAGGTCGCAGATTTCGGCGATCACCTCGAGCATCGGGCGGCCCGCCTTGGCGATCAGGGTCGGGTTGGTGGTGACGCCGTCGACGAGGCCCGTGGCGGCGGCTTCGGCGATGACCTTGGTGTCGGTGCTGTCGAGAAAGATCTGCATGGCTCTGCGCGGGTCTTTTTTGTGAAGGGATTTAGGGCCGGTTTAGCCGCTCGGGGGCGGCCGCGCCAGGATTTCAGATCTCGCCGTCGGCCAGCTGGCGCAGATAGCGATGGTAGCCGGTCTTGGGCGAGGGACCGGCCAGGGCCCGCAGCTGGTCGGCGTCGATGAAGCCCATCTGGAAGGCGACCTCCTCGACGCAGCCGATGCGGAAGCCCTGCCGCAGCTCGATGGCGCGCACGTATTCGGAGGCCTCCATCAGGGAGTCGTGGGTGCCGGTGTCGAACCAGGCGTAGCCCCGGCCCAGGCGCTCGACCGTCAGGGTCCCGGCGTCGAGATAGGCGCGGTTGACGTCGGTGATCTCCAGCTCGCCGCGGGCCGAGGGCTTCAGCGAGCGGGCGATCGCCGGCGCCTGGCCGTCGTAGAAATAGAGGCCCGTCACGGCGTGGCGCGAGCGCGGCTTGGCCGGCTTTTCCTCGATGCTCAGCGCCTTGCCGTCGGGGCCGATCTCGACGACGCCGTAGCGCTGGGGATCGATCACGTTGTAGCCGAACACGGTCGCGCCCGACGGGCGGGCGGCGGCGGCCTGCAGCAGGTCGGCGAAGCCGGCGCCGAAGAAGATGTTGTCGCCCAGCACCACGGCGCTGTCGGCGCCGTCGAGGAAGTCCTCGCCCAGGATCAGGGCCTGGGCGATGCCGTCGGGCGAGGGCTGGGGCTTGTACTCGATGCGCAGGCCCAGCGGCGCGCCGTCGCCCAGCAGTCGCCGGAACGAGGCCTCGTCGTGCGGATTGGTGACGATCAGCACCTCGCGCACCCCGGCCAGCATCAGGGTGGTCAGCGAGTAGTAGATCATCGGCTTGTCGTAGACCGGCAGCAGCTGCTTGCTGACGGCCAGGGTCAGGGGCGCCAGGCGGCTGCCCGAACCTCCGGCGAGGATGATGCCGCGTCTCATGCGTCCAGTCCCTCCGCGATGATCTGGTCGGCCGCGCGGCGCACGGCCGGCTCCCAGGGCTCGGCCCGCCAGCCGAACACCGCCGCCACCTTGCCGCTGTCGAGCGCGCCGTTCAAAGGCCTCGCCGCCGGTTCGGGAAAATCCCGCTTGGCGATCGGCGACAGCCGGGCCCGGGTCCGCGGGTCGCGGGCCAGGGCGGCGGCGGCCAGATCGTGACGCGAGGCGGCGCCGGCGTTGGTGAAGTGGAAGAGGCCGAAGGCCGCGTCGCCGGCCGGCGCGGAGGCCCAGCGCGGGGCGGTCGCCAGCAGGAACTCGGCCAGGGCCAGCGCGTCGGTCGGGCAGCCGTACTGGTCGGCGACCACCCGCAGCTCGTCGCGGGTGCGGCCCAGCTGCAGCATGGTGCGCACGAAGTTGCGGCCGAAGCGCGAGAACACCCAAGAGATCCGCACGACCACGCCTTTTTCCCAGGCCAGGACGGCCGTCTCGCCGTCGCGCTTGGTGGCGCCGTAGACCGACAGGGGATTGGGCGCGTCGTCCTCGCGATAGGGGCGGTCCAGCGCGCCGTCGAACACGCAGTCGGTCGACAGGTGCACCAGCGGCAGGCCGCGCGCCGCGCAGGCGCGGGCCATGGCGGCCGGCGCCAGGGCGTTGGCGGCGCGCG
>JASGDR010000029.1:0-6495 GCA_047607095.1 Caulobacter sp. | reverse complement strand
GCCTGCAGGTGCACCGCTCGTGGTGGGTGGCGCGGCGGGCGGTCGCCCGCGTCGAGCGCGACGGCCGCAACCTGCGTCTTCGGCTGGTCGACGGCGAGGCCGCGCCCATCGCCCGCGCCGCGGTGGCCCGGCTGCGCGCGGCCGGCTGGCTGGCCGACGAGGAAGCGGCCGCGACCGGGTGACGCGGCTTGCCGCCCTCGCCGCGCGGCCCAGCTTTCCGGCGCCCGTCAGGGGCGAAAAAACATCCCCGGAATTCTCGCGACAGAACGCCGCAATCTCGCCGCAAGTAACAACGTGGACTTGCACCCTGTTAACGCGGCCCGGTTGCGCGAGGCCCTGTTAACCCTTGGGTTTGCTGCGATCTTAAGGGCTTGCGGCAGCGCTTGAAATGGGCCTGCGACCAATGTGCGCAACGGATTTCCGACCGCTTGCACCCGATTCGCAAATCATATTAACCATTTCGCCGGACGACGCGTTCACCATTAACCAGTCTTAAATTAACTGTCCGCCAGACTGGGGGACGGGTTTCACCGGCGGTTGTCGCCGCCACTGTCGAATAAGCGCCGCCGGTTGGCGGGGAGGGTTCCATGCGGGTACTGCTGATTGAGGATGACAGCGCCACCGCGCAGACGATCGAGCTGATGCTGAAGTCGGAAGGCTTCAACGTCTACACGACCGACCTGGGCGAAGAAGGCGTCGATCTGGGCAAGATCTACGACTACGACCTGATCCTGCTCGACCTGAACCTTCCGGACATGAGCGGCATCGACGTGCTGCGCACCCTCCGCGTGGCCAAGGTCAACACGCCGATCATGATCCTGTCGGGCACGGCCGAAATCGACACGAAGGTGAAGACCTTCGCCGGCGGCGCCGACGACTACATGACCAAGCCCTTCCACAAGGACGAGATGATCGCCCGCATCCACGCGGTGGTCCGTCGTTCGAAGGGTCACGCCCAGTCGGTCATCAAGACCGGCGACATCATCGTCAACCTGGACGCCAAGACGGTGGAAGTGAACGGCAACCGCGTTCACCTGACCGGCAAGGAATACCAGATGCTGGAGCTGCTCTCCCTGCGCAAGGGCACGACCCTGACCAAGGAGATGTTCCTGAACCACCTGTACGGCGGCATGGACGAGCCGGAACTGAAGATCATCGACGTCTTCATCTGCAAGCTTCGCAAGAAGCTGGCGGCCTCCGCCCAGGGCAAGCACCACATCGAAACCGTCTGGGGCCGCGGCTACGTGCTGCGCGATCCCAACGAGGCGATCAACGCCGCCTGATTTTCGCCCGCGCGAAACCCGAGATTCGACAGAAGGCGCCCGCTGCTCGCAGCGGGCGTTTTTCTTTGCCTTTCATGGCGTTAACCATATCCGTGACAAAACGTCCAAAGCGCCGGATAGTCCTTGCCCGGAAGCGCGCAGGTCGTCATGTTCCGGCGCGACGATTGCTGGGGGGCTTCCCGGCCGTGTCGTTTTCGTACAAACGCGGCATCTGTACCGAACGGGGGACCGATGCAGGAATTTGATCCGCGACGCCCGACCATGCGTCTCGCGCCGCGGCTTTTCACCGCCGTCGCCGGCCTGGCCGCCCTGGCCCTGGGCTGGAAGCTGACGGCGGGGGACCAGCCTTCGACCGTGGTCTCCGCCCATGCGCCGCTCGACGCGGCCGCCATGGCGGCGCTGCAGCACGTCGCCTTCGCCCAGGCCGAGGCTCAGCCCGGCTTCGATCGTCCCGAAACGGTTCCCGTCAAGGTCCAGCCCGGCGAGACCCTGCTGGGCGCCGTCCAGCGCGCCGGGGTTGGCGCCGACGAAGCCCGCCAGGTGGTCAGCACGCTGCAGAGCGCCATGGACACCGTCAACATCAAGGCCGGCATGGCCTTCGAGGCGGCCATCGCCCGCCGCCGCGACAATGGCCGCGGCCCTGCCCGCCTGGTCGGTCTCTCCATGCGCACCAGCCCGTCCTCGACGGTGACCGTGTCGCGCACCTTCGACGGCGCCCTGAAGCTGCGCGAGATCGAGGAAGAGGTCCGCGACGAGACCAAGGTGTCGTGCGGGGCGATGAACGGCTCGTTCTACGAGAGCGTGGCGGCCGTCGGCGGCAGCCCGGCCGTGGTCAGCCAGGCGGCCAAGCTGTTCTCGCACAAGATCGACTTCTCGCGCGACATCAAGGACGGCGACCAGTTCTGCCTGGTGTTCGACCGCAAGGTCACCGAGAGCGGCCGCACCATCGAGGCTGGCGACCTGGCGTACGCCGAGGTCAAGGGCCAGCGCTTCTACGCCTTCGAGCGCGGCGGCAAGACCCAGTTCTTCGACGAGACCGGCAAGAACATCAAAGGCTTCCTGCTGCGCACCCCGGTCGACGGGGCCCGCATCACCTCGACCTTCGGCATGCGCAGGCACCCGGTGCTGGGCTACAACCGCGGCCACAAGGGCATCGACTTCGGGGCCGGCACCGGCACGCCGATCCTGGCGGCCGGCGACGGCGTGGTGCTGGAGGCCCGCCGCTGGTCGGGCTACGGCAACTGGCTGCGCATCCGTCACTCGGGCCAGTGGGACACCGGCTACGGCCACATCTCGCGCTACGCCAAGGGCATCCGTCCGGGCGTGCGCGTGCAGCAGGGCCAGGTGGTGGCCTATGTCGGCTCAACGGGCCTGGCGACCGGCCCGCACCTTCACTACGAAGTCTGGCTGAACGGCCAGCGCGTCAACCCGATCGGCGCCAAGGTGCCGCAGGGCACGGTGCTGTCGGGCAGCGAACTGGCCGCCTTCAAGGCCAAGAAGGCCCGCGTCGACACCCTGCTGGCCCAGGCCGGCCGCGCCGACGGCAATTATGCCCAGGCCGTGGTCCCGGCCTCCGGCAAGAGCGGCGACCGCCTGGCCCTGGCCGAGCTGAAGTCCACCGGCGACGGCAAGCTGCGCTGATCCAAACCCTCTCTCTAAGAGAGAGGGATCCTGTGAAGCCTGGCCGCCCCGCCCATCAGCGGGTCGCTGACCGAGTCCTTGCCCGTCTCCACCCGTCCGGCCGCGCGGCGGCGCCAGGACGGGGCGTCGGGGCAGGTGGCGGCGAGGTCGTACCAGCCGCGGTCGGTCGGCCAGGTCCTGGTTTTGCTCACGCCCGGCGCCAGCGTCACGCGCCAGGGCTTGCCGTCGGCGGCGGCGACCACCACCGTGCGGGACCTGTCGCCGGCGTTGCTGATCGCCGCGCTCACCGAGCGTCCGTCGACCGCCTCGCGGATCCGCAGCTCCAGCCCGTCGGCCGCCTCGCCCGCGAAGTCGCGATGAAAGCCGTTCGGGCCCAGCAGCCACAGGTCGTAGGCGCCGGCCGGCCAGGCGTCCTCCAACCGCCCGCCCGCGCCCAGGGTGTAGCGGCGTGAGGGCGCATCGAGCCGCAGGCGGTCGTAGAGGTGCAGCACCGCCCCGGCCCCGCCGGTGTTGGCCAGCGCCAGGGTCACGGCGCCGCCGCGCACCGTCGCCTCGACCTCGAAGCGATAGGGCAGGGCGCGCGAAGGGCGTACGCCGCGGGCCTGCACCGGCGGGATGATCGTCGCCGGCGTCGGGGGCGTGGTCGTCTTGGGCAGGGCAGCGGCTCGTTCCGCCGTCTGCGCCGTCGCCGGCAGGGTTTCGCGAGGCCGACGGTTGGGCGCCCTGAAGTCGAAGCACGAGGTCAGGTCGCCGCACACCGCCCGCCGCCAGGGCGAGATGTTCGGCTCGGCCACGCCGAACCGCGCCTCGAGGAAGCGGATCACCGAGCCGTGGTCGAACACCTGGCTGTTGACGAAGCCGCCCCGGCTCCAGGGCGAGATCACGTACAGCGGCACGCGCGGCCCCAGGCCGTAGGGACGGCCCATCAGGTGGTCGCGCTCGGCCTTGGCCTCGGTGGGATTGCGCACCAGATGATATTCGCCGGCCGTGTCGACGGTCGAGCCGCCCAGCACGGCGCCGTCCGCCGCCTTCGACGGCGGGGCGGGCGGCGGCATGTGGTCGAAGAAGCCGTCGTTCTCGTCGAACATCACCAGGAGCACGGTCCGCGCCCAGACCTCGGGATCGGCGGTCAGGGCGTCGATCACCCGGGCGGTGTAGTCGGCGCCCTGGGCTGGGCTGGACGGTCCCGGATGCTCGGAATCGGCGGCCGGGGCGATGATCCACGACACCGACGGCAGGCGGCCGCCGACCACGTCCTCACGCAACTTGTCCAGATGCCAGGTGGAGAGGGCCAGATCCTTCAGCCGCGCGTCCGACCCCGGCGCCCCGGCGCGGGCCTCGCGATAGGCCGCGAACCCGGCCAGCGGGTTGTCGGTGAAGTTGTCGGCCATGTCCTGATAGAGGCGCCAGCTCACCCCCGCCGCCAGCAGCCGCTCGGGATAGGTGGTCCAGCTGTAGGACTCGGCCGTTCCGCCCTTGTCGGCGAAGTCGTCGTGCGAGTTCGAGATCGACGGCCCGCCGGCCCGGCCCAGGCCGTCGTTGGTTCCGGTCCACAGGAACAGCCGGTTGGTGTTGGTGCCGGTCTGGGTCGAGCAGTGATAGGCGTCGCAGAGGGTGAAGGTCTCGGCCAGCGCGTGCTGGAAGGGGATGTCGGCTCGTTCGTAGAAGCCCATCGAATGGGCGTGCTTGACCACCGGCCAGCGGTCCATGCGGCCTTCGTCCCAGGCCTCCTGCGCGTCGGACCAGCCGTGCGGCGTGCCCTCCACCCGCATGTGGGCGAAGGTCTGGGTGGTGTTCAGGGGGAACGGCGCGATCGTCTCGGGACCGTCCTTTTCGCCGAAGGCCTGCAGGAAGACGGTCGCCCCCTGGCGGCCGGGCGCGTCGCGCACCGGAACCGGGAAGCGGTCGCCGAAGCCCCGCACCCCGGCCATGGTCCCGAAATAGTGGTCGAAGCTGCGGTTCTCCTGCATCAGGATCACCACGTGCCGCACGTCCTCGATCGTCCCCTTGCGGACGTCGGCGTCGATGGCGGCGGCCCTGGCCAGGCTCGCGGCCAGCGCCGAGGGCAGGGCGCCGGCGGCGGCCGCGCCGATCAGCAGGCGGCGACGATCGATGACGGGCAAGGCGGACCTCCTGGTTCGAAGGCCGCGATAGCACGCGGCGCTTGGCGGTCTCGTGACAGTCGGGCGGACGGTTGAAGCGGCGCGGCGAGAAGCCTAGAAGCTGGGCGCAATTCGTGATCGCCGCCCCGCTTTGCGTGGGGCGGCGATGCTTTTTTCGACAAGGCCCCGTCCGTGACCTCCCCCCGCGCCGACCTCGACCGCGCCAGCCTCTATCGCGACAAGCGTTTCGTCATCGGCGCGGCGGTGCTGTGCTGCCTGCTGTGGGGC
The DNA here is from genome assembly GCA_047607095.1 of Caulobacter sp. Lineage (GTDB taxonomy): Bacteria > Pseudomonadota > Alphaproteobacteria > Caulobacterales > Caulobacteraceae > Caulobacter. Next base: position 1,181 of record JASGDR010000029.1, on the reverse strand, counting down.
AGCGCCTTTCCGGCGGTGAAGGCCGGCTACGCCCTGCTGCACGTGGCCAAGACTGACACGGCCGCCCAGATGCTGTTCGCCGGCTGGCGGTTCCTGGCCGCGGGCGCGATCCTGCTGGTCCTGGCGGGCCTGTCGCGCAAGTCGCTGATCCCGCCGCGCGACCAGGTCGCCAAGGTGGCGATGCTGGGCGTCGGCCAGACCACGCTGCAGTACGTGTTCTTCTATATCGGCCTGGCCCATGCGACCGGCGTGAAGTCGTCGATCATGAACTCCACGGGCGCCTTCTTCGGCGTGATCCTGGCCCACTTCCTGTTCCGCAACGACCGCCTGACCCCGCGCAAGGCGCTGGGCTGCCTGCTGGGCTTCATGGGCGTGCTGGCGGTGAACCTGGGCGGGAAGGGCTTCGACTTCGAGTTCAGCCTGCTGGGCGAGGGCTTCGTGGTCATCGCCGCCTTCGTGCTGGCGGCCGCCTCGATCTGGGGCAAGTCGATCTCGCAGAAGATGGACGCCATGGTCATGACCGGCTGGCAGCTGGGCGTGGGCGGGGCGGTGCTGCTGGCCATCGGCCTGGCGTTCGGCGGCCGCCTGGAGGGCTTCGACATCCGCTCCCTGGCCCTCTTGGCCTACATGGCCGGCCTGTCGGCGGCGGCCTTCGCCCTGTGGAGCCTGCTCTTGAAGCACAACCCGGTGGGCATGCTGGCGGTGTTCAACTTCCTGATCCCGGTGTTCGGGGTGCTGCTGTCGGCGCTCTTCCTGCACGAACCGGTGCTGGCCTGGAAGAACGCCGCCGCCCTGGCCCTGGTCTGCGCCGGCATCTGGCTGGTGACCCGCGCGGGGCGGCGTCAGTCGTAGATCCAGACCTGGTCGGTCAGGGTCACGGCGCTCACGGTTTCGACGTCGAAGTTGCTGGTCTCGCGGTGGCGGGCGCGCAGGCTGACGACCCAAACCGCCCGCTGGCCTTCGATCCCCGCGCGCTGGAAATTGGCCGACAGGCACAGGTTGTCGGCCGGCGCCTTCCCGGCGTCCGGTGGGCACGGCGTGATGTCGATGAAGTTCAGCCTCCCCAGGTCCAGCCCCGCCAGTGTTTTGGCGGGGGTGGCGCAGCCCGCTCGACCCTCGGCTTCCATGCGATCCTCGAACCGGTCGGTCGGCGGAGACGACAACGGTTGAGCGCTGCGCCG
>JASGDR010000028.1:0-2690 GCA_047607095.1 Caulobacter sp. | reverse complement strand
GCCCCCGCCGCCGCCCGCCGCTCGACGCCGCCCAGGAGCGGGATCTCGCCAACAGCCTGGTCGAGCAGCCCGACGGGCCGCTCAAAGAAGCGCTTCTCAAGCTTGGCCGTGGGGTGCTGCGCAACGAGCGTTGACAACCTGCGCGGGTTCGCGCTGATGCGGCCGGAGCCTCAAGCGCGCCATTTTCATGCCGATAAAGAATCGCGCTTAACTCTACTATTCACGTTCGAGGAACACCCGACCATGCGCTCGCCCCTTCGCCGGATCCTGCTGGCCGCAGCCCTCGTCGCCGGCGTCGCCGGTCTGTCCGCCTGCGGCAAGTCCGGTTCGACCGTCACGGCCGACGACATGAGCCTGGGCAACCCGAACGCCAAGGTCACCGTCATCGAATACGCCTCGGCCAGCTGCGTGCACTGCGCCCGCTGGAACGAAGAGGTCTTCCCGGCCTTCAAGCAGAAGTACATCGACACCGGCAAGGTGAACTACGTGTACCGCGAGTTCCTGACCGCCCCGCCGCAGGTGGCCGCCGCCTCGTTCCTGCTGGCCCGCTGCGCCGGCAAGGACAAGTATTTCTCGGTGCTGGACTCGGTCTACCGCTCGCAGGAAGAGATGTTCACCACCGGCCAGTATCGCGACGTGCTGCTGCGCATCGCCCAGTCGGCCGGCCTGGACGAAGCCAAGTTCGACGCCTGCGTCAGCGATGAGAAGGCCCTGAAGGCCCTCAACGACCGCATCGAGCGCTACTCGAAGGAAGCCGACATCAAGGGCACCCCGACCTTCGTCATCAACGGCAAGAAGCTGAACGACGAAGGCGGCGAGGCGCCGCTGGCCGATCTGGACGCCGCCATCGCCGCGGCGAGCAAGTAAGCATGGCCCTGGACCGGCGCGCGCTGATCGTATCGGGCATGGCGGCCGCCGCCATGCCCACCCTGGCCCGCGCCGGCCAGCTGCCGCCCCTGCCCGGCGACCACGTCATGGGCTCGGTCAAGGCCAAGGTGCAGATCGTCGAGTACGCCTCGATGAGCTGCAGCCACTGCGCCCACACCGCGCTCGAGATCATGCCGGCGATCAAGAAGCGTTACATCGACACGGGCAAGGCGCGCCTCGTGTTCCGCGAGTTCCTGACCCCGCCCTACGACCTGTCGGGGGCGGGATTCCTGCTGGCCAACCGCGTGCCGCCGCCCCGCTATTTCGAAGCGGTCGAGGCGATCTTCGCGGCCCAGCAAGGGATGTTCCAGACCGGCGACTATTGGGGCGGTCTGCTGGGCGTGGCCAAGCGCTTCGGCCTGACCGAGGCCCAGCTGGAAGCCACGCTCAACGACAAGGCCGCGCTGAGCGCCCTGAACGCCCGCGTCGAGGCGGCCGGCAAGCGCGGGATCAACTCCACGCCCACCTTCTACATCAACGGCGAACAGTTCATCGGCGAGCTGACCGTGGACGACCTGGCCAAGGCCGTCGACAAGGCCCTGAAGGGCTGACGGGCGGGCGCGGCCGTGCAGTTCCAGCGCCTGCGCCTGTCCGGCTTCAAGTCCTTCGTCGAGCCGACGGAGTTCCGGATCGAGCCTGGCCTGACCGGCATCGTCGGCCCCAACGGCTGCGGCAAGTCCAACCTGCTGGAAGCCCTGCGCTGGGTGATGGGCGCCAACTCCGCCAAGGCCATGCGGGCCGGCGGCATGGACGACGTGATCTTCGCCGGTTCGGGCAACCGTCCGCCGCGCAACCACGCCGACGTCACCCTGACCATCGACAACGCCGACCGCACCGCGCCGGCCCAGTTCAACGACGATCCGGTGCTGGAGGTCGTGCGGCGCATCGACCGGGGCGCGGGTTCGACCTACCGCATCAACGGCCGTGAGGTCCGCGCCCGCGACGTTCAGCTGCTGTTCGCCGACGCCTCGACCGGGGCCAACTCGCCGGCCCTGGTGCGCCAGGGCCAGATCAGCGAGCTGATCGGCGCCAAGCCGCAGAACCGTCGCCGCATCCTGGAAGAGGCCGCGGGGGTCTCGGGCCTGCACACCCGCCGCCACGAGGCCGAGCTGCGCCTGCGGGCCGCCGAGAGCAACCTCGCGCGCCTGGAGGACGTGGCCCGGGAGCTCGAAACGGCGCTGAACCGTCTCAAGCGCGAAGCCCGCCAGGCCGAGAAGTACAAGCGCCTGTCGGCCGAGATCCGCGCCGTTCAGGGGGCGGTGCTGTTCGCTCGCTGGACCGAGGCCCGCGATGTTCTCGAACGCACCCAGGCCGAAGCCACTCAGTCGGCCCGCGACGTCGAGGAGACCGCCCGCGCCGCCGCCGCCGGCCAGGGCGCGATCGTCGAGGCCGAGGCCGCCATGCCGCCGCTGCGGGAAGAGGCGACGATCGCCCAGGCGGTGCTGGGGCAACTGGCGATCCAGAAGGACCGCGCCGAGCGCGACGCCCAGGCCGCCGCCGCGGAGTTCCAGCGGCTTTCGGCCGAACTGGCCCGCATCGACGACGACCGCGCCCGCGAGGAACAGGCCGCCGAGGACGCCGGCCGCAGCCTGGCCCGGATCGAGCCGGAACTGGCCGAGGTGCGCGGCCTGATCGCCGCCGCGCCGGAGCGGGGCCCCGAACTGGAGGCCGCGGCCAAGGCCGCCGAGGCCGCCCGCGCCGAGGCGGACTCGGCCGTTGAACGCCTGGCCGCCCAGGCGGCGGCGGAAGAGGCCCGGGCCCGG
>JASGDR010000027.1:0-2726 GCA_047607095.1 Caulobacter sp. | reverse complement strand
GCGGCGCGCGGATCGATCCGCCGGGAGAGCCGTCGTCGCGCGACGACGAAGAGGCGCTGCGCGACCATGTCCGGCGCCTGGAAGAGGCCGTCCTGCGCCAGAATGCGGCGATCGCGAGAGAGCGTCTCTATCGTGAGCGGGCTTTGGAGGAATACCGCCGGGCCGAAGCGGACTGGCGCGCGCAGCGCGACGCCGCTCTGTCGATGGGGGCCGTTGTTCCGCAGGCGGCCGTCGTCAACGCGGGCGGCGCCACGTCAGGAGAACTCCGCGATGCGATCGACAAGCTGCGGAGCCGGGCCGCTGAGCTCGCCCGGCAGGTCGGGTTGAGGAGCTACGCGGCGAGCGCCGTCGAAACGTTCGATCTGCCGGAGGTCGCGGCCGCATCCCGATCGTCCGCGCCGCCGTTCGAGGCGCGCGTCTGGAGGGAGAGGGTCGACAACGCACTGAGCGATGTTCCGTTCAACCTGGCCGAGGAAGACTTGAAGTCGATCAATGGCGCAGCCGGCGCCGTCCTGGCGAGCCGCGACGCGGCGACCGCGGAGGCGATGCTGGCAGACCTGATCGCCCGGATCATTCAGACCAAGGCCAAGGGCCAGGCGCTGGCGAAGAAACAGTCCAGGGTCCGCGATCTCATGGAGGGGCTCGCCGGTTTGACCGGACAGGATGTCGATCAGGTCCGAGCTGCATTGAAGGCCAGTCTTTCGAACGATGCGCCGCTGGAAGCCGACCTGGAGCACTGGGTCGGGTCCGTTAAAGCGGACGCCAAGCGACGGGTCGATCGGGACTACATCGCCATGGTGACCGTGCAGGCGCTGCGGGAGCTGGGTTTTTCCGTGCCCGGGTCATTCAAAACCGAGCTTTTCGGGGGAAAGCCGGCCGCGGCCGTTTCGCCGTCGGGCGATGTGCTGCTGTCTCTGCAATTTGACGCCCAGTCCGGACATCTGATCACCCAACCGGTGGGCGTCGACGGCGCGCCTGTCACCGACGCCCAGGATGACGAGATCTGCGAGCTCGTGCTGGACGAGCTCCCGCCGATGTTCGAGCGCGCGGGCATCGCATCAGGGCTGGTCAAGACCGCGCCCCTGTCGGCCGCTCGGCCCGCCGCCGCGGCGCCCGGCAAGACCGGTGCGGCGCCGGCCGCGAGAGCCGCGACCAGGAGCACTAGGCGATGAGCAGCGCCCACGCTTGGCCGCGCTGGATCGACGAGCTGTCGCGGTCGCTGCCGACCTGCGCTCAGTTCGTCGTCTACGGCAATATCCGAGACGATCAGCTGACGCCCGTGGACGGCGAGCTGCTGCGAACCTCCCTGATCACGTGCATGGAGGAGCGTTTCCGGGCCCGGGGCTATACGCGCCTGTTGGTCTTCAACACCGCCGGCGGTCTGAGAGTCCTGCCGGAGGAGGCGGGCCAGTCGCTGGCCGACGATCTGCTGCGCTCCAACTCTCGACTGTCCGCCGGCCTGCTGCGCAGGGCCTTGGCGGGCGAGGGCGGGCCGGAGATCGTCCGGATGCTCCCGGAATTGTCGAGGGCGGTGCACGCCAGCATGGTCGCGACCGCTCTGGTCGTCGAGAACGCCTCCCGCTTGGTGCGCGTGCCGGGGCAGCTCGACGAAACCGAGCTTCAGTTGTTCGCCGCCTGCGAGCAGGTGATGCACGAAGCCGAGCCGCGCTACGCCGACCAGGCTCTGTTCAATCCGACGATCTGGCTGACGGACGGCGTTCGCGACTTGCCCGACTGGATGGTCGTCGCGGGCGAGCGCAGTCGTGCGATCGCCGTGCCGCTGCCGGACGAAGACGCGCGACAGATTTGCGCCGAAGCCCTGGCCGTCGCCATCGAGCCGGCCGCCGACGACCAGGGTTTGCAGGCGGGCGCGAGGCAGTTCGCCGCGCTTTGCCAGGGCCTGACATTGAGGGAGATGGTGGCCGTCACCCAGATCGCGGGCGACCAGGGGACCGGCCTGCGTGAGATCGGCGACGCCCTGCGCAGCTACAAGGTCGGCGATCCGCAGGACCCTTGGCGGGGTCAGGGGCTGCGCGATCGCTTGCGGGACGCTCCAGAGACCATCCGCGGAGAGGTGAAGGGCCAGGAGGTGGCGATCAATCAGGCGCTCGACATCCTCGTTCGGGCGGCTTTGGGTCTGTCGGGCGCTCAGGCGGCCAGTTCGGGCGGGCGTCCGCGCGGCGTATTGTTCTTCGCGGGGCCCACGGGCGTCGGCAAGACCCAGTTGGCCAAGGCGATCAGTAGTGTGGTGTTTGGAGCGCAGGACGCTTTCGTACGCTTCGACATGAGCGAATTTTCGGCCGAACATGCGGATGCGCGCCTGATCGGGGCTCCGCCCGGCTATATCGGCTATGACGCCGGCGGGGAACTGGTCAACGCCGTCCGGCAGCAGCCTTTCCGTGTTTTGCTGTTCGATGAAATCGAAAAGGCCAATCCTCGCATTCTCGATAAATTCTTGCAGGTGCTCGAGGATGGGCGGTTGACGGACGGCCGTGGCGACACGGTGCAAATCTCTGGAAAAATAATCCCGTATTGATTCCTCAAGTATTTGATATATTTCATCATAACAATTGCCCGGCGTGATATTCATCCGCACACGACCATGCTCATCTCGCGTCGAAACGCCGAGATTCGAGGTAAATATGATGATGGACTCCGAAAAATGCACCGTGTCGCCACGGCCGTCCGTCAACCGCCCATCCTCGAGCACCTGCAAGAATTTATCG
>JASGDR010000026.1:0-3373 GCA_047607095.1 Caulobacter sp. | reverse complement strand
GTCGTAGTAGTCGACCGTGACGGTCAGGCCCGGAACGAAGCGCGGCTGCAGCACCACGCCCACGGTGTAGGTCTTGGCGTGCTCGACGCCCAGGTCGGGATTGCCCCCGCTGGTGACGTTGACCGAACCGGCCGCCGGCGGATTGATCGAGCCGATCTGGCTTTCCGGCGCGCCTTGGGCGAGGCAGATGGCGCGCAGGGCGGCGTTGTCGACCGGCAGGGCCAGCTGGCAGGGATCGACCACGAGCTGGCCGGTGCTGGTGGTGGTGGCGGCGAACAGCTCCGAGATGCTCGGCGCGCGCGAGGCGTTCTGGTAGTTGCCGCGCAGCTTGACGCCGGCGACCGGTTCCCAGCTGCCGCCGGCCTTCCACGTCCAGTTCTTTCCGGCGGTGGAATAGTCGGAGTAGCGGACGCCCGTCTCCAGGGTCAGGCTACGGACATAGCGGCGCCCCTCGACCAGCGGCGCGATCAGCTCGCCGAACAGGTCGGTGACGTCGTATTCGCCGCGCACCGGTACGGTGACATTCTGACCGAGGATCTCGCCCGAGGTCTTGCTCAAGGAGTCGGCGTCGGTGGCGGCGGTGTACTTGCGGTATTCGGCGCCGACGGCGAAGGCCACGGGATTGTCGGCCAGCGGGCTCGCAAACCCGAGATCGCCGTTGACCACGCCGTTCAGGGTCAGCAGCGAGGTCTTGGTCTGCTGCTGGGTGGTGGTGTTGAGGAAGGCCAGCATCTCCTTGGAGATCGTGCCTTCGGCCCCGAACACGTTCAGCGGCACGCAGCCGTTGGTGTTGGTCAGGCAGGTCGTGGTGTTGGTGGCCAGCAGGGCCTGCTGCACCAGCGAATAGCGCGGCAGGTCGCTGTTGCGGGTGATGACCTCGCTTTCACCGTAGGTTCCGTAGACGTCGTAGCCGATGTTGTCGGTGATCGCCCCGCGCACCCCGCCCTTCAGCTGGAAGTAGGTGGTGGTGATCTCGGTGCCGCGCGGGCCGCCCTCGGAGAAACGGCGCACGCCCGTGGTGGTGAAGGTGCGGTAGTTGGGATCCGAAGGACTGGTCGCGACCGCGGCCGCGTCGCACTGGACCGTCGACAGGCCGTTGGCGGCGCAGAACTGGCTGCGCGCGGCGGCCGGCAGATAGGGGTTGCTGTAGGGGATCGTATAGGTCTCGCCCTGCAGGCCCGACGGCGCCAGCTGGAGGGTCACGACGTTCTTGGAGAACAGCGACTGGCCGTAGACCTCGACCGCGTCGTTGACCTTGTAGCGCGCCCCCCCGAAGGCGTTGAAGCGCTTCAGCGGCGTCTGGAAGAGCTGGTAGGGATTGACGTTGAACAGGGTGCGGGCCAGCCCCTCGGGGGCCGCCGCGGTCGAGAAGGCGCCGGTGGTCGGGTTGATCTGCCGCGTGCCCAGGCCCGGCAGCGAGAAGGCGCCGGGCACGGTGAAGGTCGAGCCGCTGGTCGCGCCGGTCACCGAGTTGATGTTGACCTTGGCGAAGTCGCGCTGGTCCTGGAACAGCGGGTCGGACTTCTGGTAGCCCAGGCCCAGCACCGCGTTGCCGCGACCGTCCTCGAAATTGCCGCCGACCACGCCGTCGATGCGCCAGACCTTGGCGTCGCCGCGCTCGGTCACCTGGTGGCTGGCGGTCAGCTGGGCGCCGCTGAAATCGCGCTTGGTGATGAAGTTGACCACGCCCGAGACGGCGTCGGCGCCGTAGGTGGTCGAGGCCCCGCCGGTCAGCACGTCGACCCGGTCGACCAGGGCCAACGGAATGTTGTTGAGGTCGGCGAAGCCGCCGAGGTCCGTCGGCACGATGCGCGAGCCGTCGAGCATCACGACGTTGCGGTTGGCGCCCAGGCCACGAAGGTTGACCGTCGCCGCGCCGCGGCTGCCGAAGCTGACGTTCGAGCCCACGCCCGGCACGGCGCCGGGCACGGTGCGCAGCACCTCTTCGGCCACGTTCGACTGGCGCATGGCGATCTCGCCGGCACCGATCACCGCCACGGGCGTCGATTTCTGCAGGTTCGGATTGCGGATCAGCGTCCCGGTGACGATGACTTCCTCAACCACGACTTGTTCACCGCCGGCGACGCTTTCAGGATTGGCTTCCTGAGCCGAGGCGATGGACGAAAAACCGGAAGACAAGGCCGCGACCGAAATCGTCGCCGCCAGCATTTTACGCTTGGTAGACATCAGCGATCCCCATTTTTTATTTGAGAGCAGACCCGACTGCTCTTCCCCTCTGCATTCACGATTGGAGCGGCCCGTTCGCGCGGCAATGACAATTGCCTCATCAATCGATAGCCGGCGGGTCATCACGCCCCTTGGGCCCGGCGCTACAGGCACTTTGGGCGGGCGGCGGCCGAGGACGCCGGGGCGGCGCGATCAAGCAGACGGCGCGCCTGCTCAAAATGCGGGCGGTCGAGCATGCGGCCGTCGAGGGCCAGCGCCCCCGCGCCGGGCGAGGCTTCGAAGAGATCGACCACGGCCCGGGCCCTCTCGACCTCCTCCGGCGTCGGCGTGAAGGCGGCGTTGATGACGGCGACCTGATCGGGATGGACGGCCATCATGCCGACGAACCCCTCCGCCCGGCCGCGCGCGGCGTAGGCCGCCAGTCCTTCCAGGTCACGGAAGGCCGGATAGACGGTCTCGAACGCGCCGGTTCCGGCCGCCGCCGCGCCGGCCAGGCACAACGACCGCGCCAGCCGGCAGACGTCACTGTACGCTCCGTCCAGCCCTCGGTTGGTGGTCGCCCCCAGGGCGGTCGGCAAATCCTCAGCGCCCCAGGTCAGGCCGATCAGCCGATCGCGACGCCGCGCGTAGGACCCCAGGCTGAACAGCGAGGCCGGCGTCTCGGTGGCGATCGGCAGCACGCCCACCGCGCCGACCGGCAGCCCGGCCTGCTCCTCCAGCGCCTCCAGATAGAAGCCCAGTCGCGCGACCTCGTCGACGCCGTCGGTCTTGGGCAGGACGACAGCGTCCGGCGCGGCGCCGACCACGGCCGCCAGGTCGGCCAATGCATAGGGCGACGACAGCGGGTTGATCCGCACCAGCACCTTGCAGTCGCGGGGCGCGTCCAGCGCCTCGACCGCCAGCCGCCGCGCGGCCGCCTTTTCGTTCTCGGGGACGGAGTCCTCCAGGTCGAGGATCACGGCGTCGGCGCCGCCGGCCAACGCCTTCTCGATCTTTCGCGGCGCGTTGGCCGGGGCGAACAGCAGGCTCTTCACCGACGCGCCTCCCGCTGCATCAGGGCCGTCCGCCGGCAGCGACAGACCAGTTCGTCACGCTGGTTGAAGGCTCGGTGCTCGAAGACCACGATCCCCGCGCCCGGCCGCGAGCGGCTTTCCCGCCGCTCGATCACCTGGGTCTCGAACCGCAG
>JASGDR010000025.1:0-8155 GCA_047607095.1 Caulobacter sp. | reverse complement strand
GACACCGAAGCCGCCCTCGCCTTCCTGCGCGCCGAGGGTCTGTCCGTGATCCAGTCCATCGCCGTCCTGGTCGATCGCGACGGCCTGACCCTCGCTCAGGCCAAGCAGACCGTGCATCTGTCAGCCGCCTGGGCCGACCTGCGCGACCGGCACGACGCCTTCCACGACCAGTTGATCGCGGCGATCACCCCCGCCGCCGTCTTCACCATCGCCGACGACGTGACCGTCTGGGCCGCCGACGGCGCGATCCACATCAAGACCCGCGAGCCGCACGGCGACCCGGTCGAGATGACCGCCGAGCACGCCCTGCAACTGGCCGCGCTGCTGACGAAGATGGCCGCGGACCTCTGATCGTCCTCAAACCACCTTCAGCCGCGCCTGCGGCAGCATCGGAAACGTCACGATCGACACCTCCCAGAGGTCGACGCGACTCAGCACCCGCAAGCGCCCGTCCGTCCGCGCCTTGACCTGTCGGAAGCCGATCGACAGCCCGTCCAGGGCGCCCGCCGAGACCAGCGCCGCCACCAGCCGTCCGCGCGGCGTCGCGGCGATGATCCGTCCACGGACGAATAGGCCGCGCGCGTCCTCGAACGCCTCGTCCCACGCCCCGACCGGCTCGGCCTCGTCGTGCTGGTGCAGCATGCGGATCGCGCCCGCCCCGCCGTTTTCAAGGCTTTCTCGAAAAGCCCCGGCGGCGGTGACGTCGTCGTTGAGGTCGCGGGTCCAGAACAGCGAGGCGTAGCCCTCGATGCGGAGGTCCTTCATCGGCGCTCGCCCTCCAGCTTGGCCTCGATGCGCACCAGGGCCGCGCGCGTGGCGTCGGCCTGGGCCTCCAGCCGGGCCAGCCGCTCGGCCACCGGCGCCTGGGCCTCCAGCCGCCGCGACAGCTCGTCGATCCGCGCGCTGGCCCGCCCGGCCCACATCAATGCGGCCGCCGCCTGCAGCACCACCGCCACCAGCACGGCGGCCGAGATCTGGCGGTCCAGCCGCCAGCGGTTGGGGGATGTCGTCATGAAAACTCCAAATTCCAGGAACCTCCCCCTGTGGGGGAGGCGGCCGAAGGCCGGTGGGGGGCCGTTTTCAGCTTTCGAGGCGGCGGCCTGTTTCCTCCCACGCCCCCCTCCGATCGCTACGCGATCGCCTCCCCCACAGGGGGAGGTTCTCTAAATTCCCACCCCCGCCAGCCGCCGCCGCTCGTCCTCGGTCAGGAAGCTCGCCGCCTCCAGCCGCGCCCACAGGGCGTCGCGTTCAGCCGACAGCGCCGGCACGGCGTCCAGGTCGCAGGCTGCCCGCGCGCCGGGGAACTTCGGCCCCAGCCAGGCGCTCAGCGCCCGCGCCGCCCGCTCGGCCAGCGGAACCACCGTGTGCCGCCAGAAGGCGCCGTTGGCCTCGCGATAGTTGGCGTAGGTGTTGTCGCCGGGGATCCCCAGCAGCTGCGGCGGAACCCCGAACGCCAGGGCGATCTCGCGCGCCGCCGCGTGCTTGCCCTCGACGCCGTCGCGGTCGGCCGGGGTCAGCGACATCGGCTTCCACTCCAGCCCGCCCTCCAGCAGCAGCGGCCGGCCGGCGTTGTCGGCGCCGGCGTGGGCGCCCGCCAGCTCGGCCTTCAGCCGCTCGAACTGCTCCTCCGAAAGCCGGTCCCCGTCGCGGCCGCCATAAACCAGCGCCCCCGACGGCCGCGCGGCGTTGTCCAGCAGGGCCTTGTTCCACGCTCCGGAGGCGTTGTGCACGTCGATGGCGAAGGCGGCCGCCTCCAGCGGCGAGGCCCCGTAGTGGTCGCTCGTGGGGTTGAAGAGCTTCAGGTGCAGCACCGGCAGCCAGCCGTCGGCGTCGCGCGCGATCCGCGCCGTCCGCCCGCCGGCCTGGTAGTCGTAGGCCGCCGGCCAGCCGCGCGGCCCAGGCACCACCGCCATCCGGTCGGGCCGCAGCGCATAGAGCTCCTCCGGCTGCTCGCCGGCCGCCTCGAGGTAGCCGTTCCCGGCCACCTGCAGGTGGCCGAAGAACTGCTCCATCAAGTCAGGCCCGCCCTGCTCGGGATTGGGCCTGGCCAGCAGCCGCGCCAGCGGATGCTCGTCGGCCCGCCGGCCGTCATGAAACACCGCCAGCGGCACGGCCGCCGCGGCTTCCGCGATCATCCGCACGCAGCGATAGGCCACCGGGTTCTTGCCGAACCCCTCCGCCGCCAGCGCCCCATAGTCCCTGGGCGTCCACTGCGCCCGCCCGCCGCTGGTCAGGGCGATCAGCCGGGCGGCGCGGGAATCCTTGATTTCCGGCGCACGCCGGCGAGCGAAGAGAGGCATGACCGCTCCTGGAGATTGAGAACAAATAAAGAACAATGTAGAGTGGCGACGAGGCCGACATCAGGGAACCTCCCCCTGTGGGGGAGGCGATCGCGGAGCGATCGGTGGGGGGAGCGACAAACGATGCCCGAAGAAAACCCGCTCGTCAGACGCGCTCGGGCTCTGCGCAAGGACATGTCCCTGCCGGAAATGATGCTCTGGAATGCCCTCCGCGGCAGCCGGCTGGACGGCTTGCGCTTCCGCCGCCAGCACCCGTTCGGCCGCTACGTGCTCGACTTCTACTGTCCAACCTACAAGCTGGCCGTGGAGGTCGACAGCTATGCCCACGAAACCGAAGACCGCCCCCGTCGCGACGCGATCCGCGACGACTACATGGCCAGCTTCGGCATACGTACGTTGCGGATCCCCGCCGCCGAAGTGCTCAAATCGGTCGACGATACGGTCGCCACGATCCGAGCGACCCTCCCCCCACCGACCGCTACGCGGTCGCCTCCCCCACAGGGGGAGGTTTCCCTTCTACGAACCTCCCCCTGTGGGGGAGGCGGCCCGAAGGGCCGGTGGGGGGAGTGAAATCACCGATCTAAACCACCCTCAACCGCGGCTCCCGGCCCCCGCCCAGCATCAGCTCGCTCAGCGCCCAGACCAGGGCGTCGGCGCGGTCCGGACTGTGGCCCAGATCCCCGTCGCCCAGGCCCATCAGCTCCTCCTCCAGCGCCGGAAAGGCGCCGCAGTGGACGACGCGCCCCTGCTCGTACAGGGCCGCCACAGGTTCGGCCCGCGCCCGCTTGCCGACCGAGGCCCGCACCAGCTTGATCGGGCACGGCGGGGCGGCCTGGGCCAGGACGCTGCGCACCATCTCGCCGCCCTGGTTGGCCTCGGCCACCAGCGCGTCGGCGTCGAAGTCCACGGCCGCCGCCACGGCCAGGCTCGCCCAGCCGTTGGGCGACAGGCCCCTGGCCGTGCGGTCGGCCAGCACATAGGCCCGGCCGTCGCGGCGGCCCGCGACCACCACGCCGCAGGCGTCGCCACGCGCCGTGGCCGGCGGATCGACCGCCGCCACCACCCGGTCGAACTTCGCCGGCTGCGCGCCGCGACACCGCGCCAGGTCCTCGGCCCGGAACAGCCCGCCGTCGGTCTCGACGACGATCCCCTCCAGCTCCTGGGCCGCCAGCCGGGTGCCGCCGTAAAGAGCCTCCAGCGTCGCCAGGAACCGCGGCGCGAGGTTCTCGGCGTTGGCCGCCGTCCCCGCCCGCGTGGTCGAGACCCCCGGCTCGGCCATCAGGACCTTCAGCGCCCGGGTGGGACGCGGCGTGGTGGTCACCACCAGCCGCGGATCCTCGCCCAGCCGCAGCCCGAACCGCAGCATGGCCAGGGTCTCGCCGGCCTTGGGCCAGGCGCAGAACTCGTCGGCCCAGGCCGCATGGAACTGCGGTCCGCGCAGACTGTCGGGATCCTCCGCCGAAAAGGCGTAGGCCTCGGCGCCGGTCTCCCACACCAGCCGCCGGCGCGAGCCTTCCCAGCGCACGCGATTTCCCGCTTGAGCCATGGCCCGCAGACCGGACGGCCCCTCGATCATCACTTCGCGCACGTCATGGAAGGTCGGCCCCACCAGGGCCATCCGGCACGGCTTGGCCGCCCGGTCGGTCACCCAGCCGGCGCCGGCGAAGGTCTTGCCCGCGCCGCGCCCGCCCAGCATCAGCCAGGTCGCCCAGGGGTCACTCGGCGGCTTCTGGTGATCCTGCGTCCGCCAGCCCCGCAGCCAGGCCTCCGCCCACCGGTCGAAGTCCCGCGCGCTCCTCAACCATTCTTTTAAGTTCGACCGATCGTCCAAAAGCGCCCAGTCGGCGCTCGAGAGCGGCATGAAGCTTTTCCAGTCGATCGGCGGTCCAGGGTTCGTCGTCATTCATCGCCACCTCCTCGCGGATCGCCTTGGCGATGCGCGCCTGCCTGGCGGCCGAGATCTTGCGCGAACGCAGCGCGGCGGCGTGGTGCAGCTCCACCGGCCGGCCCACCAGGGCGACCTGCTTGCTGACGTCCATCCGCGCCTTCGGCGGCTCCTCCGCCACCTGGGCGTGGAGCTCCTTGGCGGCGCTCACATAGACCCGGACGTTGAGGTCGCGGATCTCGTCGAGCAGCTCGTTCATCTGTTCGCTTTTCTCGGCCATGACAGAAGTGTACGGCGCCGGCGAACGCGTCTGATCCACGACGCTGATAAAGTTTCAAACCACTGGAATCGCGAGACTTCTTTCTTCAATCAACGGGGATGGACGACGCTCTATCCCCGTCCGGGGCGCGCCGCCGGACCTTGGGCATGACCATCGCCCGCACCGGACGAGGCGGGGCCACGGGCGACCTTCGCCTCGCCGGCCTGCACAGAGCCCCTCAAAGCTCTTGCTTGAAGCTCCGGCTGACGAAAAACCCCACCGCGGCCGCCACGAGGATCGCCGGTATGCAGATGACGACGCCCTGAACCAGGAACTTCTCGCCCCACCAGCCAAAAGGTCCGCCGAAAAGACTGTCGAGAGCCGCATCCACATAGTTTTCGCCGTAGGCGAAGAGGCTGGTGGACACGCCCGCGCAGAGCGCCGCGACCAGCCCCCGACGGGGAAAGACCTGCGCGAAGACCAGGCCCAAGGCGATCGCAACGGTCGCCATCAGCGGCGCCATCAGCCCGCTCCCCTCCGGCGGGTTGCGCATGTAGGCCAAGGGCTGGAGCGCGAACAGCAAGAGGCCGAGCATGCCCGCCGCGAGCGCCAGCCACCGACTACGGAAGTTCATCTGCCAGTCCGTTAAGGTTGAAACGGACTCGACCATGCACGATTTCGATCGCCGGCGCCTCAGCCAAGCTTCAACGACCGCCCGCTTTCGGCCCGCGCCTAGTAAGGCAGCTCCGGCGGCGCCTGCGGCTGCGCCGCCGCGCCCGGGGGCGGCGCGTCCGGCGCGGCGTCGGCTTCAAGTTCCGAGGCCGTCCGGGCGAATTCCGACGACAGCGTCTCGTAGAAGCCGTTGCGCGGATCGGGCGAGGTGCGCGGCTCCGGATCGGGCAGCAGCCACGGGAAGTCGCGGATCGCCAGGTTCTGGTGGGCGCTCAGCATGAACCGCCGCCAGATGCTGGCCGGGATGTCGCCGCCGACCACCTTGTTCATCGGCTTGTCGTCGTCGTTGCCCACCCAGACGCCGGTGACGAAGTCGGGGGTGAAGCCCACGAACCAGGCGTCGCGCCAGTTCTGGCTGGTGCCGGTCTTGCCCGCCGCCGGCCAGCCGAAGGCCGCGCGCTTGGCGGTGCCCTGGTCGACGACCTTCTTCATCATCTTGACCATCATGCTGGCCTTGGCGACGTCGTAGACCTGCTTGGGCGCCAGGGGTCCCCGGCTGTAGATCGGCCGGCCGTCCTGGGCGGCGATGCTCTCGATGACGTAGGGCTCGACGCGCTGTCCGCCCAGCTGGAACACCTGGAAGCCCGAGGTCATCTGCAGCAGGTTCACCTCATAGGCCCCCAGCGCCACCGACAGGTCGGGGCGTTCGGGCAGGCTGGTCACGCCGAACCGGCGGGCCAGATCGGCCACCCGCGAGCCGCCGGCCTCCTGGGCCAGCTTGACGGCGATGGTGTTGGTCGAGGTGACCAGGGCCTGTTCGACGGTCATCGGGCCGCGATAGTCGCCGCCGTAGTTCTCCGGCTTCCAGTCGCCGAACTGCACCGGCGCGTCGACGCGGATGTCGGTCGGCAGCACGCCCTTTTCCAGCGCGGCGGCATAGACGAACGGCTTGAAGGTCGAGCCCGGCTGGCGCCTGGCCTGGACCGCGCGGTTGAAGGGGCTGGCGATGTAGTCGGTTCCGCCGACCATCGCCCGGATCGCCCCGTCGGCCGAGATCGACAGCAGCGCCGCCTGGCTGGCGCCGGCGTGCTCGCCGCCCAGAGCGATCGCCTGGCGCACGATGTCGGCCCCGGCCTTCTGCAGGCGGCTGTCGATGGTCAGGCGCACGACGAGATCGGGTGCGTTCTGGCCGGCGATGCGGATGGCCTCGGTCGTGGCGTAGTCCAGCACCCAACCGTAGTCGCCCTCGTCGCTGACGGCGTCGGGCGACAGGCGCGGAGTGTCGTCCAGCGCTTTCGCCTCCTCCTCGGCGGTGATCCAGCCTTCCTTCTTCATGTTGGCCAGCACCAGGCGCGAGCGGGCCAGGGCCCCCTCCATGTCGCGCGTCAGGGCCAGGCGCGACGGCGCCTTGGGCAGCGAGGCCAAGAGGGCGGCTTCCGACAGGGTCAGCTGGCTGGCCGGCTTGCCGAAATAGGTCCTTGCCGCGCCGTCGACGCCGTAGGTGTTGGCCCCGAAGAACACGCGGTTCAGATAGAGCTCCAGCACCTCGTCCTTGGACAGGACTTGCTCGAGCCGCCAGGCCATCAGCATTTCCTGCAGCTTGCGTTCGACCGTGCGGTCGGGCGTCAGGAACAGGCCCTTGGCCAGCTGCTGGGAAAGGGTCGAGGCGCCCTGCACGGTGCGCCCGGCCCGCCAGTTGACCCAGGCGGCCCGCATGATCCCGTAGAGGTCGATCGGGCCGTGCTTGTAGAAGCGCTTGTCCTCGGCCGCCAGGAAGGCCAGCGGCACGTAGCCCGGCACGGTATTCACCGTCACCCGCTGGCCGTAGCGCGGGCCGCGCGTGGCGATCACCTGGCCGCTGCGATCCTCGAACCGCACGCCCGGCGCGCGGTTGACGGCGAACAGGGCCTCGCGGCTGGGCAGCTGCGGCGTGTCCTTCAGGTACTTGAACCACACATAGGCCGCGCCCCCGCCCACGGCGATGAAGCCGATCAGGGCGCTGACCAGCAGGGTGATCCACACCCAGCCCCAGCCGCCCTTCTTGCGCGGCGGCTTCAGGTCGGCGCGGAACGGCTCCTCCGGAGGGCGCCCAGATGGAGGGGGCGGAGGCTGTGACGGAGGCTCGGGCGGCGACGGCGGGACGGGCGCGAATCCGCCCGTCGCCGGCGGCGTCGGGCGCGCGGGCGTGTCGTCGAACTTGTAGGGCGGCAGCGTCCAGTCGTTCACGTGCGGTGTTGCGTCCAGTTGGTCTTCAGGCCGATTGGGGCGAGCGTGGCAGCCGAAAGTGTTAGCGGTTTCGGCGTTTGCCACGCTCTAACTTTTTGATTTAGAGCCTTTTTGCTCGCTTCGGATGTTTCCATCCGAAGCGAAAAGGCTCTAAGGACGCCCCGATGATGGCGCGCAAACCTTTCTGGGAGACGAAATCCCTTCACCAGATGACCGTCCCCGAGTGGGAGAGTCTATGCGACGGCTGCGGCCTTTGCTGCCTGGTTCGCTTCGAAGACGAAGATACGGGCGAAGTGATCCCCACGCGGGTGCATTGCCAGCTGCTCGACGCCCATCTTTGCCGCTGCAGCGACTATCCCAATCGCCGCAAGACCGTGCCCGACTGCATCAAGCTGACGCCGCACAACATCGAGGACCTGGAGTGGATGCCCCCCTCCTGCGCCTATCGTCGCCTGCATGAGGGCAAGACCCTGCCCCAGTGGCACCCGCTGATCACCGGCGACCCCGAAAGCCCCCACAAGGCCGGCGTCTCGGTGCGCGACCAGACCATCAGCGAAACCAGCCTCGACGATCCCGAAGACGCCATGGACTTCGTCGCGACCGACCTGATGGTCGACAAGGGCGACTGGCCCTACGATCCCGACGAAGACTGAGGCAGACCCCCTCAGTCGCTCCGCGACAGCTCCCCCAGAGGGGGAGCATCTTGGCGTTCGAAATACTTCCCGCTGGGGGAGGTGGCCCAGAGGGCCGGAGGGCGAGCCGCGAAGCGGTTAGACGCTCGCCCCCAGGATCCAGCCTTCCTGGGTCTGCACG
>JASGDR010000024.1:0-6888 GCA_047607095.1 Caulobacter sp. | reverse complement strand
GCTGACGGCGACCGGCGAGGCCATGCTGGTCGAGGCCAATCCCCGCGACTGGATCTGGGGCGTTGGCCTCTCCGCCGACGATCCGGCCGTGCATCGCCCCGACGACTGGAAGGGCGAGAACCTGCTGGGCCGGATCCTGACCGACGTGCGCCGCAAGCTCGGCTGACGCCCACCCTGCACCGTTTCTCCACCGGCTTCGCCGCGCGCTCTGCACCGCCCTCCCGCCGAATGCGACCCACGCGAACGGGAGGGCGAACATGCAGCTGACGAGCCGAAGAACCACGCCGAACCGAGTCTTCCTGGCGGCGATCTTTTCGGTCGCCACGCCGTCGGTGATCCTGGGCCAGGCGGTCTACTGGAGCAGTTTCGCCAACCAGGCGTCCGCGTCGCTCGACGACGGGCTGACCTTGATCCCGGCCATGGTGGTCTGCGGCGCCTTCATCGGCTGGCCGTTCGTGCTGGTCGCCATGATCGCCTGGGCGATCCTCGACCGCCTGGACATCCACTACGCCTGGGCGGCGGCCCTGGTGGGGACGGCGACCGGCGTCACGGTCACCTGGTTCACGCTGCGCCAGAAGATGCTGCCGCCCGACCTCGCCTGGCCGCTGTGCATCGGCGCGGGCCTGGTCACCGCCCTCGGCGTCTGGTGGATCGCCTATGGCCGCCAGGGCGCGCTGAAGCGCCCCGTTCCGCCTCCGCGCGGACGGCTCGTACTCTGACCGCACGGCGTTACTCATCGTAACGCCCATGCTATCGTCCAGCCCATGAACGCCCTGGCCCGCGCGCTCGAAACCTCCGAACCGCACCGGTTCACGCTGGAAGACGTCCTGCGCATGCAGGACGCCGGCATCCTCGACGCCGACGCCAGGGTGGAGCTGATCGACGGGGGGCTGGTCGAGATGGCTTCGGAGGGCGCGGAGCACACCCGCGCGAAGATGCAGATCGCCAAGGCGCTGATGGCCCAGGCCGGACAGTCGATCCAGGTGATCATCGACTCGACGCTGCGGCTGTCGCCCACCTATGCGCCGGACCCCGACCTCTACGCCTATGATGCTCAGCTGCCGCTCGACACGATGGACGGCCGCAACGTGGGCCTCGTCGTCGAGGTCGCCCAGAGCACCGTCGCCAAGGACCTTTCGGTGAAAGCCGAGGTCTACGCCGAGCACGGCGTCCGCGATTACTGGGTCGTGGACGTCAACAGCGCCGAGATCGTCGTGCACCGCACCCTCAGCGGCGGCGTCTATCGCGACGTCGTCCGCTATTCGGCGCGGGACACGGTGACCTCGCTGGTCCTGCCGCAGCTAAGCCTGTGCCTGGCCGAGCTGAAGCCGATCCGCTGAGGCCTCAGCGCTTCCCGGCCCTGGCCTTCACCTTCCTGCGCCGCTTGACGTCGACGTCGTCGGGCAGGCCGTGGCGGGCCTCGATGTCCTTCTGCAGCGCTTTGGCCGCCATCAGGTGGCCGGGGAACAGGGTGTCGACCGCCCAGCCCAGCACCGGCACGGTGTCGGACAGGTTGTCGGCGGCCAGATAGGCCAGCATCCGCGCCATGGTCGCCGCGCCCGCCCTGGCCTGCACGGCGTGGAACAGCAGCAGCGCGCCGGCCCCCAGGCCGTAGGCCAGACCCGCGCCCGGCACCCAGGCCAGCACGCCGTCCAGGCCGATGCCGACGGGACCAAGACCGATCAGCCGGTCGGATAATCGCTTGATGGTCTCGGCGTTGCGCCAGGCCTTGTGCGCGCGGCGGCGATGGCCGGCCGGGCCTTCATCGATCACTTCGCCATGCAGGGCTTCGTCGGTCATGTCGTCTCAACGCCTCCCCACCCGCTTGGTTGTCAGCCCAGGAACACGACCCGGCGCTTTTCCTTGCCCGAGCGGATGCGCTCCAGCAGGTCGCGGTATTCGGCCGTGCCCTGCGCGTCCTTGCGCGAGCCTTCGAAATAGATGGTGTCGTCCATGTGCTTGATCAGCATGCCGCCGGCCCACTTCTGGCCGGTGAACAGGGTGTCGGCCACCGCGCCCAGCCCCGGCGGGCCCAGCGGCAGCAGGGCGTCGATCAAGAGCACGGCGAACATCTGGATCAGCACCATGGGCGCGGCCCGCGCCCGCACGCCGTCGAACAGCAGCACCCCGCCCGCGCCCAGCGAATAGAGCGAACCCGCCCCGCCGAACCACGACAGGATGCCGTCCAGGCCGATCCCGATCGGCCCGACGCCGACGATATTGTCCGACAGCTTGACGGTGCGCTCGACGCTGCCGCGGATGTTGTGCAGGTCGAGATGCGATTTGGCGAAGAACAACGGCCAGCCCCCCAGCGTCAGGGGGCGCAATCTGCCTCAAGGCCAGGCTTCCCGGAAGCCGGTTTCCCGCCACAGGCGAAACTTCGCCTTGCGAGCCGCACGCGATCGGGGAGCCCCTCGCGATGCTCGCCATTTATGCTTAACTATGCGCCATCGATCGAAGGACCGACGCCGATGCTGATCTCGACCACCCCGTTCATCGAGGGCCGTCCGGTCCAGGAGTACAAGGGCGCGGTCTATTCCCAGGCTATCCTCGGCGCCAACGTGGTGCTCGACCTGCTGGCCTCGATCCGCGACTTCATCGGCGGCCGCTCCAGTTCCTACGAGCGGGTGCTGGAACGGGCCCGCGAGGACGCTCTCAAGGGCCTGATCAAGGAGGCCCAGAAGGTCGGCGCCAACGCCGTTCTGGCGGTCGACCTCGACTACAACACCGTCGGCCCCAACGGGCAGATGATGATGGTTTCGGTTTCCGGCACCGCCGTCGTCCTCTAAGTCCGGCGGGGTGACCCCGCCCGTCCGCGCCGGCGACCTCCCCGCCTCGGCGGCCGCCGACCGCCTGCTGAAGGCGTTCGGGCTTTAGACGCATTTCAATTTCAGAAGTCATCGCCCGGACAAGCCGGGCGATGACTTTTGTTTTGGAGTGACGTCATCATCGCCGAACGGAGGAAACCGAATGGCGCTGATCCTGCACGCCCACCCGCTGTCGTCGTTCTGCCACAAGGCGCTCGTGGCGCTGTACGAGCTGGGCCTGCCGTTCGAGCAGCGGCTGGTGAACTTCGGCGACCCGGACTCGGTCGCGGCCTTCAGGGCGCTGTGGCCCGTAGCCAAAATGCCGGTGCTGGAGGATACGGACCGCGGCCAGGTCGTTCCCGAAAGCTCGATCCTGATCGAATACCTCCAGATCCACCATCCCGGCGCGCCCCGGCTGATCCCCGACGACCCGGCCGCGGCGCTGGAGGTGCGGGCCAGGGACCGCTTCTTCGACCTGCACGTCCAGGTTCCGATGCAGAAGATCGTCAACGACCGCATCCGCCCGGCCGACGCCAAGGATCCCCACGGTCTGGCCGAGGCCAGGACCGCCCTGTCGACGGCCCTCGACGTCGTCGAGCACGACATGGAAAGCCGCCCGTGGGCCGCCGGCGAGACCTTCTCGATGGCCGACTGCGCGGCCGCCCCGGCCCTGTTCTACGCCGACAAGATCGCGCCGCTGGCGCCCGACCGCCCCAACGCGGCGGCCTATCTGCGGCGGCTGAAGGCCAGGCCTTCCTACGCACGGGCGCTGGCCGAGGCCGCGCCCTTCTTCGCCATGTTCCCGACCGCCTAGGCGGCGGGCGGCGGGCCGGCGGCCAGCATGGCCCGCCAGTTGGCGATGGTCATGGTCCGGCGGTATTCGGCCTGCATCTCGGGGGTGAGCAGCTCCATCATCTGGCGCCCCTCGATCCACAGTTCGACGACGCCGAACATGCCCCCGCGCTTGCGGTACTTGGCCGGCCAGCCCTCACGCGCGGCGATGGCCATGACCGCCTCGGCGTCGAGGCCCGTCGCCAGCGCCCCATGGGTGGGCGTGAAGGCCGCCCCGCCCGAAGGCTCGCCATAGGCGTCGGCGTCGCCGTCGGCTTCGCGCAGCACCGTGTCGGCCGGATAGACCTCGAGCGCGCTGCCGCGGTCGTCGCCCGCCAGCACGATCCAGCCGTCGTCGCTGACCGGTGGAAACGGCAGGGCCTCGCCGCCCCAGAACTCGGCGATGACGCCGGCGACGTGTCGCGGATCCCGCGCCGCGATCGACATGTGAAATAACATCGGTTTTTCCTCTCTCGGCGCAGCTAATGACAAGTGGCACAAAAAGTGTCAATCTGAATTTGACATTTTTTGTGCCACGACCTAGCTGAAGGGCATGACCGATCTCGCTCACGCCCCGACCAGCGCCCGCGATGCAAAGAAGGACGAGGTGCGCGGCCGGATCACCGAAGCCTTGATTTCCCTGCTGTCGGAGGGCGCCGCCGACCTCAGCCACGACGCGGTGGCCCAGCGCGCCGGGGTCGGACGGCGCACGGTCTATCGCTACTTCCCCGATCGCGAGTCGCTGATGCAGTCGGCCTGGGACCAGGTGACGGGCCTGGCGGGTCCGGACGTGACCTTTCCGGCCACCGAGGCCGAGATGCTGGGCTCGCTGGAGGCGATCTATGCGGGCTTCGACCGGATCGCGCCGCTGGTCACCCTGTTGCGCTCCACCCCGCAAGGCCGCGCCGTGCGGCGTTCGCAGAACGCCCGCCGGACGGCCGGCTACACCGCCGCCGCCGCCGACGCGGTCAAGGACCTGCCGCCGGAAGACCAGAAGCTGGCCACGGCCGTGCTACAGGTGCTGCACACCACGCCGTGGCTGGAGATGCGCGACCATTGGGGGCTGGAAGCCCCCCAGATGGCCAGGGCCATGCGCTGGGCCATGTCGACCCTGCTGCGCGACCTGAAGACGCGCGGCGGCCGCCCCCTGGGCGAAGAGCCCGCTTAGGCCTCGGCCTCCCAGGCCAGGAACTCGGGCGTTTCCAGCAGGCGCTCGCAATAGGCCCCCGCCGCGCCGGCGTCGCCGTAATCCGACAGGTGGACGCCGTAGGTGCGGAAGCGGGTGGCGACCGGCGTGTAGAAGGCGTCGGCGATCGACCATTCGCCCAGCAGGAACGGCCCGCCCGAGCGCTTCAGAAGCTGGTTCCAGCGCTCGACGATCTTGCGCACGTCCTTCTGGGTGGCCTCGGACAGATCGGCCTTCTTGATGACGCCCAGGTCCATCGGGCATTCGCCGCGCAGCGACGAGAAACCCGAATGCATCTCGGCCGCGGCCGCGCGGGCCAGGGCCCGCAGCGCCGGGTCGGCCGGCCACAGCCCGGCCTCGGGGAACTTCTCGGCCAGGTATTCGCAGATCGCCAGCGAGTCCCACACCGTCAGGTCGCCGTCCTTGAGCACCGGCACCAGCTTGCTGGGCGAGTGCTTGGCGATCTCGGTCTCGGAGGTCTCGGCCTCGCGCAGCGGGATCAGCGTTTCCTTGAACGGAACGCCGACGCGCTTGAGCGCCAGCCACGGCCGCAGCGACCAGGTCGACCACTTCTTGGTGCCGATGACGAGTTCCATGGCGGTCTCTCCCTGATGCGATACGCGCTGGCCTTCCGGCTTAACGCGCGTCTACAGTCGCCTCAACGATTAGAACAACTGTTTGAGGGAGAACGCCCATGGCCGAGACGGCTGTCCCGTCGCCGGTGATCGCGCCCGTGTCGAGCGGCTATCGCCGCTACGCCCTCTGGGTGCTGCTGATCATCTACACGCTGAACTTCCTCGACCGGCAGGTGGTCAACATCCTGGCCGAGCCGATCAAGCGCGACCTGGGGCTGGCCGACTGGCAGCTGGGCATGATGACCGGCCTGGCCTTCGCGATCTTCTACACCGTGCTGGGCATCCCGATCGCGCGCCTGGCCGAGCGCAAGAACCGGCCGCGGATCATCGCCGTCTCGATCCTGGCCTGGAGCGCCTTCACCGTGCTGTGCGGCCTGGCCCAGAACGTCTGGCAGCTGATCGCCGCCCGCATCGGCGTGGGGGTGGGCGAAGCCGGCTGCACGCCGCCCGCCCACTCGCTGATCACCGACTACGTGCCCAAGGACAAGCGGGCCAGCGCCATCGCCTTCTATTCGATCGGCACGCCGC
Source organism: Caulobacter sp. (assembly GCA_047607095.1). Lineage (GTDB taxonomy): Bacteria > Pseudomonadota > Alphaproteobacteria > Caulobacterales > Caulobacteraceae > Caulobacter. Next base: position 901 of record JASGDR010000024.1, on the reverse strand, counting down.
TGGGCACGCTGGCCGGCATGGCCATGGGCGGCCTGATCGCCGACGCCTGGGGCTGGCGCGCCGCCTTCATCGTGGCCGGCGCGCCGGGCGTGGTCTTCGCCGTGGTCGCGGCCCTCACCCTGGTCGAGCCGCGCAGGCGCCTGGCGGCGGATCTGGCCGCCCGCGCCGCCAAGCCCATCGGCTTCGGCGCGGCCCTGGCCGTGCTGATGGCCAAGAAGACCTTCTGGCTGGTGGCCTTCGCCGCCTCGGTGAAGGCCTTCGTCGGCTACGGCCAGGCGCCGTTCATCGCCTCGTACTTCTTCCGCGTCCACGGCGCCGACATCGCCGTCCTGGCCGCCCAGTTCGGCCTGAAATCCGCCGGCTTCCTGGGCCTGTCGCTCGGCCTGATCGGCGGCACGGCCGGCGTCGTCGGCGCCTGGCTGGGCGGGCAGCTGGCCGACCGCCTGGGCGCCAGGGACCTGCGAGCCTACGTCACCGTGCCGGCGATCGCATCCCTCGTGACCCTGCCCTTCTACGTCGCCGTGGTCAGCCTCGACGCCGTCGGCGCGGCGATCCTGATCCTGGCCGTGCCGATGCTGCTGGGCACGCTGTGGTACGGCCCGGTCTATGCGACCACCCAGAGCATCGTGCCGGCCGAGATGCGGGCCACCGCCTCGGCCGTGCTATTGTTCGTGATCAACCTGATCGGCCTGGGCCTCGGCCCCGTCGCCGTCGGCGCGCTGTCGGACCTCCTCGCCGGCCCGATGGGCCTGGGCGAAGCCCAGGGCGTGCGCTGGGCTCTGATCGTCTCGACCCTGTTCGGCCTCGTGGCCTTCGCCCTCTTCTGGGCGGCGCGCAAGACCATCCGCGAGGCCGAACAGGGTCGAGACGATCAGAGCCCAGCGCACGCCCTGGGCTTCGC
>JASGDR010000023.1:0-4377 GCA_047607095.1 Caulobacter sp. | reverse complement strand
CGCTCGGCGAGACGGGCGAGGCCGTGCGGGGCGGCGCGGCCGGGGCGGGCGCCTTGGCGCGGCGCAGGGCGTCCTTCCAGGGCGGATCGCTCATCAGTTACCGTCTTGCTCGGCCGCCCGCCGCTGCTCGATCAGGGCGCGGACGCGCTCCTCGAACAGGGCCGGCGGCGGGATAGGCACCAGCTTGGTGCGCATCAGGCTCGAGCCCTCGGCGCTGTACTGGTACTTGGCCGCATAGCTGGCGCTGACGCTGCTGGCGCTGACGGCCCCGCCGCCGCCGAACGGCGTCCACAGCCCCCCGGCCTTGACCGAGGTGTTGCTGCTGCTGCGCTTGATCTCGGTCTCGGACTTGAACGAGATCGACATCTTCAGCTCGATCACCGTGTCGACGAACTGGTAGAAGGTCGGCGTGAAGCCGAGCTCCAGCAGGCTGTATTCCTGGCCGTCGCCGAACTTGACCAGATAGGTCTTCGACTTGGCCCCGTCGCCTTCGTTCTCCTCGTCGGCGTCCTCGTCGTAGCCGGCCATCAGCCGGGCGATGCGCAGCGACACCAGGTCGAGTTGCAGCTGGGCCGTGGCTATGCCCACGCCCAGGCGCTGGACCATCTCCGGAAACGGGACGGCGAGCAGTTCTTGGCCCACGCTCATGGGACGTTCTCCGTCCGGGATCAGTTCTGCTTATCGGCCAGCGACTTGTCGAGCAGGCGCTTGCGGCGCTCGATCTCTTCGTCCAGCTGGCGGCGGATGCGTTCTTCGAGGATGGCCGGGGGCGGGATCGGCACCAGCTTGGTGCGCAGCAGGCTCGAGCCCTCGGCGGTGTAGCTGTACTTGGCCGAGTAGGAGGCGTCGACCTGGCTGGTCGAGACCTGGGTGGTGTTGCTGGAGCCGAACTTGCCGCGGAACAGCTTGAACGAGAAGTTCTTGCTGTTGGTGTTGGTCTGGTTGGTGTCGCGCGACGAGCGGGTGGTCTCGCGGGTGTAGGTGAACTTGATGGCGATCTTCACCTCGATGATCGTGTCGACGAACTGGTAGAAGGTGGGCGAGAAGCCCAGCTCCAGCATCGACAGTCGGGTCGGCACCCGGATCAGCGTGGTGTCGAGGCTTTCGCCGTTGTTCTCGGCGTTCTGTTTCTGGTTGTTGATGACCGTGGTCAAGGCCTGGATATTGCCGCCCGAGATCGCGTCGTCGGTGGCGATGAAGGCCTCGGCCTGCTTGATGGTCATCAGGTCGTAGCCGAAGAAGATCCGGCTGTCGTCGAAGGTCTGGTTGCCTTCGTCGTCGGTGACGACCTGCAGGCCGCCCATCATCTCGGCCACCTCGATGCTGTTGGCGTCGAGCTTCATCTGGCCTTCCGCGATGGCGAAGGCCATCTGCCGGATCATGTCCCCCATGGGGACGTTGAGCAGTTCCCTTCCGATCGACGGCATGACGTCTCCTTCCTAGGGTATGGGCGTGGGTTCGCTGATCCTGCGCAGCAGGTTTTCGAGGATTTCGGGGGGCGGCAGGCTGACCAGCCGGGCCGCGATCGAGCTCATGCCCTCGGCGCTGACCGAGAACTTGCGCGCGTAGCTGACGTTCACCGACGCGGCGACCATGACGAAGCCGGTGTTGACACCCACGCTCGCCCCGGCCGAGACCCCGAACTCGGTGCTCTCGGTCATGCTGAAGCTGAGCTTGGCCTCCACCGTCGCCTCGGTGAAGCTGTAGAAGGTGGGGGTGAAGCCCAGCGAGATCAGGTTGTGGGTCTCGCCGCCGATCTCGATGTCGGTCGTCGCCATGGCCTGGGCCGTGGCGATGCTGTTGCGGTCCAGCGCGGCCTGGGCGTCGGCGATGGCGATGCCCAGGCGCTCGATGATCTGCGGCAGCGGCGCGGAGAGCAGCTGCCTCGTGACGGCTGCGGTCTCGCTCATGGCGTCGGGGTCGGGGCTGGCGTCAGGTAGGTCTTGATCTCGTCGAGGAACTCGACGGGCGCGGGCACGGCGACGATGCGGGCCGAGATGCTGCTGTTGCCGTTCACCGACTGCTCGAACTGCCGGCTGGTGCGGTAGTCGACGGCCAGGCCGACGGCGACCGAGACCTTCGGCTTGTCGCCGCTCGCCGTGGGGCCCGCCGCGATGGCGGCCAGCGCCTTGGTGATGCTGGCGCCGCCGTCGGCCGACAGGGCGATGTTGTTGGCCGACAGGGTGACGAGGTTGATCAGCACCACGTCGTTGGCGTCGGCGAAGGTCACCACGCCGCCCTGGCGGGAGGCCCGCACGCCGTGGGTGGCGCTGCCGGCGTTGACGTCGCGCGTCAGGTTGAAGGCGTAGGCCTCGGGCGTGTCGCCGGCGAAGGTCGAGCCGCCGGAGTTGACCGCCGCCCCGCTGATCGGAACCGAAGTGTCGGAGGCCCCGACCTTGACCGCCGTGGCGTCGACCGCCTGGGCGGTGAAGTGGCGCACGATGATGAAGCCGTTGCCGCCGGCGGCGCCGCCGGTCTTGTCCGGGGTGGGCGTGGCCTGCAGCTGGGTTCCGGCGGAGTCGACGATGATCAGGAGGTCGTCGGAGTCGGCCAGCAGCACCTCGGCGCGGCGGAACTGCTGGTTGGACACCTCGTCGGTGGCGCCGACCCAGCGGTCCTCGCCCTTGGTCTCGACCTTGCGGATCTGGGCGGCGGGCACGCCGTTGCTCTTCAGGTAGTTGGCCACCGCGTTGGCGCGGTCCTCGCCCAGCTTGATGTTGTAGTCCTGCGAGGCGACGCGGTCGGTGAAGCCGATCACGTCGACCACCGAGCCGCTGTCGCGCAGCGTGCGGGCCAAAAGGCCCAGCTCCTCGGTGGCGGCGGGTTTCAGCACCGAGCTGCCGCTGTCGAACAGCGCCAGGCCCAGAGTGCCGCCGCCGACGGGCAGGGTGGAGCCGACCGGGTCGCGCTGCAGCTTGGCCTTGAAGCCGCCCAGGGCGTTGATCGCCGACACAACGGCGCGGGCGTAGAGCAGCGCGTTGGCCTGGCTCTTGACGTTGGCGGTCTTGCCCGAGGCCAGGACGAAGTCCTCGCTGGCGCCGGCGGTCGGGGTCTCGACGATGCGGATCACCCCGACGCTGGACTCGCCGGCCGCGTAGAAGGCCACGCCGCTGTCGGTCTTGATCGGGTTCTTGGCGGTGTCGGGGTCGAGCTTGAACTGCACCTTGGTGTGCTGGGCCTCGATATAGGCCCGCTCGAACTTGCCGGCCGGCGTGCGCAGCTTCTGGGCCAGGGCTTCGGCGGCGGCTTCCAGGTCGGCGCCGGCCGCGTCGGTCTTGGCGCCGTCCACCGTGACGCTGGCGGGCAGGCTCTTGAGCGTGATCTGGGCCTCGCGGGCGTTGGCCGGGGCCTGCGGGCCGCCCTGGCCGAAGCCGAAGTCCAGCTTGCCGCCGATGCCGAAGGCGCTGGCCTCGCCGACCTTCATGGTCAGCTGCATCGACACCGTCAGGTCGGCGTGCTGGTAGTGGTAGAAGGGCGGCGACAGGCCCAGCTGCAGCAGGCTCTTGCCGCCCAGCCCCTCGCGCGGCTGCACGTATTCGCCGACCTGGGCCAGGCTGTTGAGGTCGAGCGCCTTCTGGGCGTCGGCGATCGACAGGCCCATGGCCTTGATGAACTCGGCGACGCTGGCGTCGGCCAGGATCTGGCCGGGCGTCATCTTCTCGATGGGGTTCTCGTCAGCCATGCATCGGCTCCTTGGTCATCGGCCCCTGGGCGGTCTGGGGGGACTCGCAGGCGCGGGTCCGATCGACGGTGTCGGCGCGCACGGTCCAGTAGCCGTGGGCGCGCTGGGCCTCGGCCAGCCGGGCGGCGGTGACGCCGAGCCCCCGGGCCGTCCAGGCCAGCAGGTCGCGGGCCAGAGCCAGGCTCCCGTCCAGGGCCAGGGCGGCGGCGAGGCCGTCGCGGGCGCCGGCCACGTCGCCGGCCTTCAGCCGGTTGACGCCCATGCGCTCCAGCAGGAAGGCGCGGTCGCGGCGCTGGAAGTCGCTGGGCGTTCCGTCGCCCAGTTCGGCGGCGGCGCTGCCGGCGGCCTCGCCGGCCAGGATCGCGGCCTGGTCGTGGGCGCCCATGCGCTCCAGGCTTTCCAGCACGCAGTGCAGGTAGTGGCGGGCGAAGATCTGCGGCGCGCGCACGCCGTGGGCCAGGCGCAGGGCCTCGCGGTACTTGGCCAGGGCCTCGTCGTGGCGGCCCTTCAGCGCCAGCAGCTTGCCGGCTTCGGCGACGCCGGCGTGCAGGCGATGGACGTCGGGGCGATGAGCCTCGGGGCGGGCTGTCGCGGGCGGGGCGGTCATGGGGCGGCCCGCGCGAACAACACCTCGGCCCCGGCGGCCTCCAGCCGGCGGCGCAGCAGGCGCGCCTGCGGCCGGGGCATGGGCGGGG
>JASGDR010000022.1:0-3439 GCA_047607095.1 Caulobacter sp. | reverse complement strand
GTTTCGGAGCCGGTGGCGCGGATGATGGCCGAAGGCGGCCTGGCCAACAGCAACGCCCACGTGGCCGTGGCGATCACCGGCGTCGCCGGCCCCGGCGGCGGCACCCCGTTGAAGCCGGTCGGCACCGTCCACTTCGCCGTCGCCCGCGCCAACCGCTCGGTCGTGCATCGTCACGAGCGCTTCGACGGCGAGACGCGCGAGGCGGTGCAGCTGGCGGCGATCCGCACGGCGCTGGAGATGCTGCGCGAGGCCGTGGCCTGATGCCCGAAAGCGCGCCTTCGGACTGGCGGCGGTTCGTCGGAGCGGGCTTCTCGCGCTCCGCCCTCGCGGCGGCCGCGCGGCGCAAGAGCGAGCTGCGCCACGCGGTGCGGGTGTCGGCGGCGGTCGTCGCCGCCTATGCGCTGGCCACCCTGCTGCGGCTTCCGCAAGGCTATTGGGCGGTGTTCACCGCCGTCATCGTCGTGCAGTCGAGCCTGGGCGCGACCATCACCGCCTCGATCGAGCGCTTCATGGGCACGGTGGTGGGAGCCGCGGCCGGCGCCGTGGCCGCCTGGCTGCACATGCGCCATCCCGAATGGGGCGGACCGATCCTGGCGGTCAGCGCCGCGGCCCTGGCGTTCCTGGCCGCCGTGCGCCCGGCCTTCAAGGTGGCCCCGATCACCGCCGTGATCATGCTGATCGGCACCACGACGCACATGGACCCGCTGACGGCGGCCTTCCTGCGGGTGGCCGAGATCACCGTCGGCAGCCTGGTCGGCGTGGCGGCCACCCTGCTGATCTTCCCGGCCCGCGCTCATCAGTCGGTGGTGTCCAGCAGCCAGAAGGCCGCCGGGCTGCTGGCCGACCTCCTGTCGCACTACGCCGCCAAGCTGGAAGGCGCGCCCAGCACGCTGGATCCGCGCGAGCACTACGACGAAACCCTGAAAGCGCTGTCGAAGCTGCAGACGGCCATGACCGAGGCCGATCGCGAGACGGCCAGCAAGCTTTCCGACCAGTCGGTGTCGGACGCCCTGCCCCGTACGCTGTGGAGGCTGCGCAACGACTGCGTGATGATCGGCAGGGCCCTGCGCGAGGCCCTGCCCGCGCCCAGCCTGGCGCCGCCGACGGCGGCCATGCTGGCGGCTTCGTCGGCCTATCTGCGCGGCGTGGCCCAGAGCCTGTCGGGCGGCGCCAGGCCCGACCGGATCGCCTTCGCCGCTAGTCACCAGACCTTCCAGGACGCCGTGGAGGGCATGCGCGACGTGGGCGCGACGCGGGAACTGGCCTTCGACGACGCGGCCCGCACGTTCGGCCTGGTGTTCGCGGTGGAGAACCTATTCGCGAACCTGGGGGACTTCGCCGACCGCGTGGAGGAGACGGCGGGAAAGCGGGACTAAGCCCCCTACCCCTTCGGCCCGTAGAGCTGCGCCGCGCGCGCTTCGAAGCAGGCGATCAGCTTGTCGACCGCGCGGTCCATGTTGGCCGCCAGCAGGGCGTCGAGCATCCTGGACTTGAAAGCGAAGTCGATGACGAAGTCGATCGTCGTCCCGTCCGGATGCGGCGAGAACCGCCACTGGTTCGACAGCTGCTTGAACGGACCATAGAGCAGGCTGACCGTGACGGTCAGCGCCTCCCTGTCGCGCCTAACCCGGGTGGCGAACTTCTCGCGCAGGAACGAAAAGCCGACCTGGGCCTCGGCGTCGAGGCTGGAGACCTCGCCGCTCTCGTGGGCGTTCCAGGTGCGCATGGCCGTGATCCACGGCACGAACGCCGGATAGGCCGTGACGTCGCCGACCAGCGTGAAGAGCTGTTCGGGCGCGTAGGGCAGCACCCGGCTGACGACGTGACGGTGCAAGGGGTCAGCGCGCCTTGGCGTCGAGCGCGCGGCGCGCGGCCTGCAGCTTGGCGAAGTCTTCGCCCGCGTGGTGCGACGAGCGCGTCAGCGGACTGGACGACACCATCAGGAAGCCCTTGGCGCGAGCGATGGCCTCATAGGCCTTGAACTCTTCCGGCGTCACGAAGCGGTCGATGGCGGCGTGCTTGCGGGTCGGCTGCAGGTACTGGCCGATGGTGATGAAGTCGACGCCGGCCGAGCGCATGTCGTCCATCACCTGCATGACCTCTTCCTTGGTCTCGCCCAGACCGACCATCAGGCCGGACTTGGTGAACTGGGAGGGGTCGCGCTCCTTGACCCGCTCGAGCAGGCGCAGGGAGTGATAGTAGCGGGCGCCGGGGCGGATCTTCAGATAGAGCCGCGGCACGGTTTCCAGGTTGTGGTTGAAGACGTCCGGACGGGCGTCGATGACCACGTTCTCGGCCCGGTCCTTGCGCAGGAAATCGGGGGTCAGGATCTCGATGGTCGTGCCCGGCGCGGCGGCGCGGATCGAGGTGACGACCTCGGCGAAGTGGCGGGCGCCGCCGTCGATCAGGTCGTCGCGGTCGACCGAGGTGATGACCACGTGCTTGAGGCCCATCTTGGCGACGGCCTCGGCCACGCGGCGCGGCTCGTCGGGATCCAGCTGGGTCGGCAGGCCCGTGGTGACGTTGCAGAAGGCGCAGGCGCGGGTGCAGATCTCGCCCATGATCATCATGGTCGCGTGCTTCTGGCTCCAGCACTCGCCGATGTTCGGGCAGGCGGCCTCTTCGCAGACCGTGGTCAGCTTGTGCTCGCGCACGATGCCCCTGGTCTCGTTGTACTGGCCCGAACCGGGCGCGCGGACGCGCAGCCACTCGGGTTTGCGCAGGACCGGGGTGTCCGGGCGATTCTGCTTTTCGGGGTGGCGGACGGCGCGTTCCTCGGGACCGCGAGCCTTCAGCGTGTCGATCAACGTGACCATGTGGGCCTAGATCGGCCTTCTTGGCCTCCGGATCAAGCTCTCGATCTTGCATGCGGCGCAAAGGCGCGAAATGAGTGGCTCATATGCGTCGCTTCGCTCTCGCTCTGCTGCTCGCCCTGCCCCTTTTCGCCTGCGGCGAGCAAGGCTCCCGCGCGCCATTCGCCGACAGCCGCACGCCGCCGGGTATCGAGCGCCGGTTCCTGCCGCCGAACGGCTGGGCCTGGGGCTACGTCCAGGTCGGCGAGGACGCGGTGCAGCGCTACGGCGTCTCGGCGCCGCACGGGGCGCCGACCAGCCAGATCCTGATCCTGACCGACAACGGCGAAAGCGCCGAGACCTGGTTCGAGACGGCCCGCGACCTCAACGCCAAGGGCGTCGTGGTGTGGATCCTGGAGCGCCAGGGCCAGGGCGGCTCGGAACGGCTGACCGGCAGGCGCGACCGAGCGCACGCGGTCAGCTACGCCCCCGACGTCACGGCCGCCAAGGCCATGGTCAAGGCCGTGATCCGTCCCGACGGCCGCCTGCCGCTGACGGTGCTGGGCCAGGGGCTGGGCGGCCTGGTGGCGCTGCGCGCGGCCGAGGAAGGCCTGATGGCCGACGCCCTGGTGCTGTCGGCGCCGACC
>JASGDR010000021.1:0-6692 GCA_047607095.1 Caulobacter sp. | reverse complement strand
TCAACGGCGCGTCGTTCGCGCCGGGCGACTGGCAGTGCGGCATGCTGGCCTTCCCGCAGGGCCTGTCCTGGACCATCAATCCGATCTCCTCGACCGTGGTCACGCTCGGCCCGTTCGGGTTGACGGATGGCATACACACCTGCCTGGGCACGGTCGTGGTGTCGTGGTCCAACCCCGGCCAGCTCGTGTTCTCGTCGACCTACGTACCGGCCGACGTGGGCTCGCCCGGCCCCTGCTACGTGACCGGGACGCTCAGCAGCGTGCCGACGCTGTCGATCTATTGAACCCCGTCCGGAGAAGGGGCCAGCTCCGCGCTTGACGCCGGCCGAGGTCCGGCGGACGGTCCGATCCGCGGCGGCGCGCGGAGCCGCCGGTGGGAGGTCGTCCGTGTCTTCATCCAGGTTCGCCTGTTCGGGCGCGGCCATGCTGCTCGCGCTGGCCGTGATGTCGGCCGTCCAGGCCCAGCCCGCCGCGCCCGACATCTTCGGCGTCTGGCGCAATCCCAAGAACAGCGTCCATGTCGAGATCAAGCCCTGCGGCGGCGAGGTCTGCGGCTATGTGGTCTGGGCCAACGACGAGGCGCGCACCGACGCGCGCAAGGGCTCCGGCGGCGAGCTGCTGGGCCGGCAGTTGCTCAGCGACTTCTCGCGCGGCGAAAAGGGCGAGTGGCGCGGCAAGGTCTACGCGCCGGACGTCAACATGACCTTTTCCGGCCGCGTGGCGGTGCTCGACGCCGGCCGGCTGAAGGCCCGCGGCTGCGTGCTGGGCAACTTCCTGTGCAAGACCCAGGTCTGGACGCGGGTAGCCTGAAGGCGGGGATCGCGCGACGCGCCCGGAGATTTCAGGCCGGCGGCCGCACGCCCGCCAGGAACGCCCAGCGGGCCGACTGCCCCGGTTGCAGGGTCGCCGCGTCGACGAAGGCGTGGCCGAAACGGTCGTCGGCCTTGCGGTAGGCCAGCTCGACCAGGCCGCCGCGCGAGCACAGCACCGAGGCGCGGGCGCGATGGCCGCAGCGGAGCACCACCTCGACGGTGTCGCCGACGGCGACCGGGAAGGGGGCCTTGGCCTCCTTGCGCTTGGGCTGTTTCTTGTGGCGAAGCATGGCGGCTACTCGTGGAAAGGGCCGGAGGACGAGGCGTCCCCCGGCGTTGAGATCCACGATGAGCGGCGCGTGATTAATCGCGCCTGAACAGCGGCTTAAGGCCGCAGTCCGACTTTCTCGGAGGCCGCGCCGCGGGTTCAGGCCTCGTCCTCGATCGTGTTGGACAGAAGGCCCACGCCCGTGATCTCGACCTCGACGACGTCGCCGGCCTTCATCCAGAGCCGCGGTTCGCGCTTGGCGCCGACGCCGCCCGGCGTGCCCGTCAGGATCAGGTCGCCCGGCGACAGCGGGGTGAAGCCCGACAGGTAGGCGATGATGGTCGGCAGCGGGAAGATCAGGTCCGCCAGGCCGGCGTGCTGCACCTGCGCTCCGTTCAGGCGGGTGGTGACGGTGACGGCGTTCAGGTCGCCGATCTCGTCGGGCGTGACCAGCCAGGGGCCGAGGCCGCCGGTCGAGGGGAAGTTCTTTCCGGGCGTGAACTGCTGGGTGTGCCACTGCCAGTCGCGCACGGAGGCGTCGTTGGCGCAGGCGAAGCCGGCCACGTGGCTCATGGCGTCGGCCTCGTCGATGTGGCGGCCGCCCTTGCCGATGACGATGGCCAGTTCGCCTTCGTAGTCGAGCATGGTCGAGCTTTGTGGGCGCACGATCGGGCCGCCGTGCGGGGTCAGGGTGTCGGCGAAGCGGGTGAAGATCGACGGATGGCCGACCTTGGCTCGGCCGGTCTCCTGGCGATGAGTCTCGTAGTTGTGGCCGACGCAGAAGATCTTGCCGGGCGTGGTGACCACCGGCAGCAGCTCGATCTCGGAAACCGGCACGTCGAACGGCGCTTCGGCGGCCAGGGCCGCGATGGCGTCCAGCCGCAGGGCGGCGACGAGATCGTGCTCGTCCGGACCGGCGATGGCTCCGAAGTCGGCGACGCGGTCGCCCTGGATGGCGCCGTAGCTGGCGACGCCGCCGCGCAGGAAGCTGATCAGTTTCATGAGGTTGGTCTCGATACTTGAGGGGCGTTGCGGTCTAGGCGGCCGGAAGCGGCGCGTGGCCGAAGGTGCGCTCGGCCTTGTTGAGGGCGGCGACGTCCTTGTCGGACAGGCCCCACTGGTCGATGCGGCCCTGCGGCCAGGTCCAGTCCTCGGGCGCGCCGACCTTGTAGTCGTCGGGGATGATCTCGACGGCGGTCGAGAACTCCACGACCGCGCCGAACGGGGCGATGAAATAGGCGAACACGTTGTCGCCCGGTCCATGACGGCCGGGGCCCCAGGCCGGGGCCGCGCCATGGTCGCGCAGGCGGCCGACGCCGCGCATCACCGCATCCAGGTCGGCCATCTCGAAGGCGATGTGGTTCAGCGAGGTGAAGCCGGCGCGGGCGAAGGCGGTGGAATGGTGCGAGTTGTTGCAGCGCACGAAGACCATGCCCTTGGTGCGGTCGGAGACCTTGAAGCCCAGCGCAGCCTCGGCGAAGTCGGCGGTGGCCTCGGCGTCGGCGGCGTTCATGACCACATGGGTCAGCTTGACGGGCAGTTCGCGCCCGTCGAGCGGCTCGGCCAGGGCCGCGCCGTGCAGGAAGCGGAACACCTCGCCCTCGGGCAGTTGCACAAGGATCCCCTGGCCGCCGCCGAGATCTTCGGAGACCGTCTCGACCACTGCCGCGCCGGCCGCGCGGGCCTTGGCGGCGATCTCGACGACCTCGGCCTCGTCGCCGACGAAGGTGGTGCAGCGCACAGACGGGCCGGGCGTCTCGGTCATGGCCACGAGGTAGGGGAAGGGCCCCGAACCGCGCAGGTAGCGGGTTTCGCCCGCCGCACCGGCGTCGGCCAGGCCCCAGGTCCCGGTCAGGAAGTCGGCGGCCGCGGCGACGCCCGGCAGGTTCAGTTCGATGCTGCGAAGGCGCATGGAGGGCTCGCTTTATGCTTGGACGGCGGGCTGACCGCCGGGATCGGGGGTGAGGGCGGCGGCGATGACGCCGGCGACGGCGCAGGCCTCGTCGGCGTCGCCGGTGTCGCCGCTGATCCCGACCGCGCCGATCACCCGGCCGTCGGCGTCGCGGATCAGCACGCCGCCGGGGGAGGGGGCCATGGCCCCGCCGCTGATGGCGAACAGGGCCGAATAGAACACCGGCGCGGCGTTGGCCCGCTTGGCGAGCTCGCGGCTGCCGTAGCCCATGCCCAGAGCGCCGGTGGCCTTGGCGACGGCGATCTGCGGCCGCATCAGGCTGGCGTCGTCCTCGCGCTTGAGGGCCACCAGGTGCGCGCCGGCGTCGAGCACGGCCACGGCCAGCGGCTGACAGCCGTCGCGGCGCGCCTGGGCGAGGGCGGCGTCGACGATGATGGAGGCGGCCTCCAGGGTCAGGCGGGACATGCGGTCTCCTTGGGCGTCGCGACCTTGAGGGAGAGGTCGGCGCAAAGCTGGTCGATCAGGGCGGGCAGGGCGGACGCCGTTTCGGCGATCCCGTAGACGTAGCGGTCGGGCCGCAGCAGCACGGCCGCTGCGCCCTTGGTGTCGAGCCAGGCCGCAAGGGCGCCGTCGACGTCGTCGAGGCCTTGGCCCAGCACGTGGATCGTCCCGCCGATGCGGGCGAAGGCGGGCGCGGCGGGAACCGGCTCGCGAGCGATGACGGCGAAGCCTTCGCCCAGCGCCTCGTCGAGCAGCCGGCGCTCGGCGCCCACGCGCGGATGGATGAAGCGCTCGCCGCAGCCCGGCCGAGCGACGCCGGCCCGGTAGGCGGGGATCAGGTCGGCGGCCGTGGTTCCGGGCTTGGCGGCGGCCATCACCTCGCGCATGTGGGCGTCGCGCTCGGCGGCCTTGGCCGGGTCGAGCTGGCAGATGTAGCGGCCGGCGTTGACGGCGGCGCCGATCACGCCGCGCACGTGCGGGTCGCGCTCGGGCTGGTAGGTGTCGAGCAGGGCTTCGCCCGCCAGGCCCGAGAGCACCAGCGGCAGCTTCCAGGCCAGGTTGGAGACGTCGCGCAGGCCGTGGCACATGCCCTGGCCGAAGAACGGCGGGGTCTGGTGAGCGGCGTCGCCGGCCAGGAACACCCGGCCCACCCGCCAGCGCTCGGCCACCAGGCCATGGAAGCGGTAGGTGGCGGCGCGGACGAGGCGGTAGCTCGAGCCGGCGACCCAGGGGGCGATCAGCGCCTCGACGGTCTCGGCGCGCATCATCGCCTGGTCGTCCTCGCCGGGCAGCAGCATGAACTCCCAGCGGCGGTGATTTCCGCGCCCCGGCACGATCGTGGCCGGACGGCGCGGATCGCACAGCATCACCGACAGCTGCTGCAGGTCGGCGCCCGCCGGCAGGCCCGGGATCTGCGGGAACACGATCGGGCCGTCGACCTCGGCGTCGACCACCAGCCAGGGCTCCTCGAAGTCGAGGTCGTCGAGCCGCACGCCCAGGCTCTTGCGCACGGCGCTGCGGGCGCCGTCGCAGGCGATGACCCAGCGGGCCCGCAGGGTCTCGCCCCCGGCCAACACGAGGTCGGCGCCGGCGTCGTCCTGCGTCAGGCTCTCCAGCTTCGCGCCGAGCCGCAGGGTCACGGCCGGGAACCGGACGAGGGCGTCGCGCAGCTCGGCTTCCAGCTCGGGCTGATAAAAGAAGTAGTCGTTGGCCCAGCCGAAGCGCCTGGCCTGGCCGGCCGTGCCGAGATAGCGGATCACCCCGCCGTCGGCGCCGATGTGCAGGTGGCCCTGGGTCTCGCGCATCAGCGGATGCAGGCGCTCCACGAGCCCCGCGCCCTGGAAGATGCGCATCATCTCGTGGTCGAGGTGGACGGCGCGCGGCAGGGGATGCGGGTCGCGCTCCTGCTCCAGCACCAGAACGCTGAGGCCGGCCTGGCCCAGGAGGTTGGCGGCCAGGGCCCCGACGGGGCCGCAGCCGACGATGGCGACGTCGTAGATCATCACAGGTGCTTGTCGAGGAAACGGACGATGGCGGGGGCGATCCGGCCGGCGGCGGTGTGGGGCGTGTCGACCTCTTCCTCGCTGAACCAGAAGTGGCCGGCGTCAGGCACCGGCAGGGTGCGCACGAAGAAGCGGGCCTGGCGCAGGGCGCGGGCGAAGGCTTCCGACTGGGCCGGGTCGATGTCGTGGTCGCGCTCGCCCCAGACGATCAGCGCCTTGAGGGCGTTGCGGTCGTAGCGCACGTGGCGCAGCGGCGAAGCGGCGACATAGACCTGCGGGTCCTCGAAAGGATCCGCGCCCAGCATCCGATAGGTGGGGTCCGTTCCCGGCGCGGCGTTCTTGGCCAGGTCCGCCTGCCAGTGGGCGAAGAGGTCGTAGACGCCGTAGACGGCGACCAGGGTCTTGAACTGGACGGTCTCGCCATAGAGCCAGGGCTGTCCCTGGGCGAGCGCCGCCAGCGCCGTCAGGTGCGCCCCGGCCGAGGCGCCCAGCAGGCCGATCCGCTCGGGATCGACGCCCAGCTCGGCCGCCTCTCGCTTGAGAAACCGGGCGGCCTCGACCACGTCCTGGACATTGCCCGGGAACGACTTGCCGTCGGTCGACCGGCGGTAGTCGATGGCGAAGACGGCGTAGCCCCGGGCGGCCAGGTAGCGGCCCCAGCGGGCCAGCTGGGCCTTGTCGTTGCGCAGCCAGGCGCCGCCGGGTGCGGCCACCAGCACCGGATGCGGGCCGGGCGCTTCGGGCAGATAGAGATCGCCCTTCAGCTGCGCCGAGCCGGCCACGCCGAACACGATGTCGGAACGCGCGGTCATCAGGCGGCGGCCCGCACGACGGGCTGGGCCGGCGCCTTGTGCATCTTGCCGTCCTTCATGATCATCAGCAGGCGGTCGCGGCGCTGCAGGATCGAGACGTCCCGCGTCGGATCGCCGTCGACCAGCAGCAGGTCGGCCAGATAGCCCGGCTCGACCAAGCCAAGCTCGTGCTCGCGGCCCATCAGCTCGCCGCCCAGCTTGGTGGCGGCCACCAGGGCCTCGGTCGGGGTGTAGCCGAACAGGTCGACGAAGTGCTGCAGGTCGCGGGCGTTGGCGCCGTTGGGATTGAACGGGAAACCGTAGTCGCCGCCGGGCAGCACGCGCACGCCGCGGCGCTTCAGCTCCGGGATCAGCACCTTGCACTTTTCGACCACCGGAACGGCGGCTTCCTTCATCGAGGTCATGTCGATATGCGGCGGCGGCTTGGCCTCCAGCGTGGCGACGATGACGCCGATCGCCGGGGCGACGAAGATCTCGTCCTTGTGCGCCTCGAGCAGGTCGAGGGCTTCCTCGTCGGCGTAGGTGCAGTGGTAGAGCACGCGCACGCCCGCCCGCAGGGCCATCTTGATCGACTCCCCGGCCTGGGTGTGGGCCGACAGCCAGATGTCGCTCTCGCGGGCCTGCTCGCCGGCGGCCTGCACCTCTTCCTCGGTGTAGAGGATGTGCTGCGACGAGCCGGGCAGCAGGGCGTCTTCGCCCGAAATCACCAGCTTGACCTGGTCGATGCCGATGGCCTTGCAGTGCTTGACGAAGGCCTTCATCGCCTCGGGACCGCGGCCGTGGTCGACCTCGCCGGTGTTCTCGCCTTCGGGGCTGCGCTCAATCGTCGAGGCCCGCAGGCGCGGACCGGGCGTCCAGCACATCCTCTACACCGAGGAAGAGGTG
>JASGDR010000020.1:0-6272 GCA_047607095.1 Caulobacter sp. | reverse complement strand
CTCAAGGAATCGTTAAGCATAAATCCGCGAAAGCCCCGGCCCATGACCGAACCCCTCATCGCCCCGTCCTCGCGCGGCGCCGCCGACGGCCCCGTCATCCCGGTCCACGCCCTCTTCGAGGACGAGGTCGCGGCGTTCCTGGAAGCCCGGCCCAGCTTCGTGCGCGGCTTCGCCAAGCTGTCGGACTTCAGCGGCAAGGCCGGCCAGACGGTGGTCGCGCCCACCCCGGAAGGCGCGCTCGACCGCGTGCTTTTCGGCCTGGGACAACGGACCAAGGCCGACGCCATGGCCTTCCGCGCCCTGCCGGCCAGGCTGCCGGCCGGCGACTATCGCCTGCACGCGATCCCCGACGGTCTGGACGCCGCCCAGATCGCCCTGGCCTTCGCCCTGGGGACCTATCGCTTCGACCGCTTCAAGGCCCGCGGGGCCGACGGGGCGCGACGCCTTGTCGCGGCCGAGGGCGTGGATCTTTCCGAGGCCCAGGCGATCGCCCACGCCTGCGCCCTGGCCCGCGACATGGTCAACAGCCCGGCCAACGCCATGGGGCCGCGCCAGATCGAGACCATCGCCCGCGAGATCGCCGAACAGTTCGGCGCGAGCTTCTCGGCGATCGTCGGCGACGACCTGCTGGAGCGGAACTATCCGGCCGTCCACGCCGTGGGCCGCGCCGCCGTGCCCGAACGCGCGCCGCGCATGCTGGAGCTGCAGTGGGGCGACGAGAGTCATCCGGTGGTGGCCCTGGTCGGCAAGGGCGTGGTGTTCGACACCGGCGGCCTCGACATCAAGCCCTCGGCCGGCATGCGGCTGATGAAGAAGGACATGGGCGGCGCCGCCCACGCCCTGGCCCTGGCGCGCATGATCATGGCCGCCGGCCTGCCGGTGCGTCTGGTGGTGCTGGTCCCGGTGGTCGAGAACGCCATCGCCGGCGACGCCATGCGCCCCGGCGACGTGCTCGACAGCCGCGCGGGCCTGACCATCGAGGTCGGCAACACCGACGCCGAAGGCCGCCTGATCCTGGCCGACGCCCTGACCCGCGCGGCCGAGCTGTCGCCGGCCCTGACCATCGACCTGGCCACCCTGACCGGCGCGGCCCGCGTGGCGCTGGGCCCGCAGGTGATCCCGTTCTACACCCCCGACGACGTCCTGGCCGGCCAGATCACGGCCGGCGCCCGCGCCGCCTCCGACCCCGTCTGGCGCATGCCGCTGTGGGACGGCTATCGCGAGGCGCTGGAAAGCGACATCGCCGACCTGAAGAACGACCCCGACGCCTGGGCCCAGGCCGGTTCGGTGACCGCCGCCCTCTTCCTGCAGCGCTTCGCGCCGACGACGGGCTCGTGGGTCCACCTCGACATCTACGCCTGGAACCCCAAGGGCGCCCCCGGCCGGCCCAGCGGCGGCGAGGCCCAGGCCATCCGCGGCCTCTACGCCATGCTGAAGAGCCGGTTCGCCTGATGACGAACGACCGCCGCCTGACCCTGGCCCGCCCCGACCTCGCCGACCTGGCCCTGGAGGGGATCGTCGCCGCCGAGCGCTACGACGCGCCCAAGGCCCGCCAGGTCGCGGCCCCGAGCGCGTCCCTGCGCAAGGCGCCCGCGCCCGACGCCGAGCAGGAGAGCCAGCTGCTGTTCGGCGAGCGCTTCGCTGTACTCGACGTCAAGGACGGCTTCGCCTGGGGCCAGGCGGCCCGCGACGGCTATGTGGGCTGGGTGGCGGAGGCCGACCTTGGCCCGCTGGGCGAGCCGGCCACCCACCAGGTGTCGGTCTTGCGCACCTACGCGTTCGACGAGCCGAACATCAAGTCGCGACCGGCGGGCCTCTATTCCCGGGGCGCCCTGGTCACGGTCGAGGCCCGCGAGGGCCGCTTCGCCAAGGGCGCCGGAACCGGCTGGTTCGTCGAGGCGCACCTGGCCCCGATCGGCGTCAGGACCAGCGACGATCCGGCCGCCGTCGCCCAGTCGTTCCTGGGCGCGCCCTACCAGTGGGGCGGGCGCGAGAGCCTGGGCCTCGACTGCTCGGGCCTGGTGCAGCAGGCCCTGGCCGCCTGCGGCAAGGCCGTTCCGCGCGACACCGACATGCAGTTTTCGTTCCTCCGGCCGATCGACGCGGCCGAGCGCCGGCGCGGCGACCTCGTCTTCTGGAAGGGCCACGTGGCGATCCTGCTCGACCCCGACACCATCGTCCACGCCAACGCCCACCACATGGCCGTGGCGGTCGAGCCCCTGGCCGAGGCGATCGCCCGCATCGACGCGGCGGGCGTGGGCGAGCCGACGGGGTGGCGGCGGGTTTAGGGGGCATCGCTTCCAGCCCGCCCGCACCTTGTAGATGCTACTGTAGCGGCTTGCCGTAGCCTTCAGGCTGCCGAAAGGTCGTTGGCTGCATCGTATCTTCTGCAAACTTTTTCGCGGCGCGCCGGGCAACCGCCTCGCGCAACAGGCGGACTTGAAGATCCGCAATCGTAACATCGCTTTGTGCAATCTGAAGCATACGGGAAAATGTAAAGCTCACTAAAAGACCAACTAAGGCCGAACCGGCACGGTTACCATAGTCCCATCGCACAGGGATCAGACGGGCCAAAAGCTCAGCAAGTGGTGCAGCCAAGCCCACCGCCACCATCGTAATTAGCGCAACCCAGAATAGCGTCCTCAACGATCGAGCAAGCGATGTAAATGTCGCCGCCACCTCATCCACGTCATCTTCCTGAACGTGGTCGGGATTCGTGATTGGCAGGCCTCGCGCAAGACGCACAAGGACGGCGGCAGCGATAATCGAAAGTGCAGGTATGAGCCAGAGTCTGGCTATCTCCCAGCCATAGACATCAACCGCCAAGCCACATGCCGCAGCGGATATGACCGAAGCCACGACTGGTGCGCGGGAAAAACGCATGGTTCCTTATACGTTCTCTATCATAGCTTGTCATCGTCTAAGAAGCGGCGATGAACTTCGAGCATACGATCGCGAGCATGCTCAAGATCCAGCAGCCCGGATGTCTCACTGAGAAGCCGGATACCCATATCCATCGAGAGGCGGGCATCGTCGCCCTTAATTTGCCCTCCTGGACCTCGTGCCCGAATTTCCCCATCGGGTATATTTCGAAGCCCCGCCTCAAGGTTGGCCATAACCTCCTTCCGAAGCTTCGTCTTCCTAGCCCGATAACCGATGTTGACCTTAACTTCGAGCGACGCCTCGGGCGGCATAGCGGCGATGATACGGTCAGTTTCAACGGGTCCTAGCAACTCCTGCAATATCCGCCTGCCCTTGTCGAAGGTGCTCGCAGCTCGCTCACCGATACTTTCCCGCTCGACAACATCGATAGCCCGGACTGCGGCGGCTGGAGCGACATCAGGCTCCGAATGAACAACTGTCTCAGGCACCAAACCGCCGATCTCTATCGACGTTAAATCAGCCCCCACCTGCGCTCGGTCGAACACCGATTTAAGAGCCACATAGTGGTTCGCATTTACAACTTGCGACCTATCCCTCAAAAGCCAAGTCAAATATTCTTCTGCCGCTTTAGCTTGGATAGCTATGTGTTGAATTTGATAGAAGTGATCATCAATCGCCAAAAAATAAGAAATTCCATGTAGGTATTCATGCCCCTGGGGAGCGGCACGCTCCCTGATTTCCCATTGCCGAAGAGCCTCTTGCAGCCCTCCATGATCTGCCGCCGCAGCCAGCTGCAAAAATGCTTGCTGTTGCCCGGGAGCGAACAAGCACATGGTCCCGAAAGTGTTACCCGGCTCAACATGCGAATGCAGGAGAAGGCGGCGATATTCCGGAGCTCCAGGCACCTCCGAAACACGTTGGGCTGGAATCGAGCCGATAGTTCCGTCTTGGATCGGCTTAGCCAATGCCCTGGCGATTGCATCGCTCAATGCCTCGGGTGGAAATTGCGACGCGTCTCTCTGGAGACGCCTGTAGTGGATCTTGCAGCGCTTAGTCGTCATGATGCCCAACCCAACCTTTTGGCGAATAGAGCCCAAGGTTGAGAAAGCGTCTAGATCATTGCTCGCCGAACATCGATGCCCAATCCGCAGACCAGTAGCAGGCCTCAGCCCTACGCCTCGCCCAACGCCCCCGCCAGGGCCAGCTTCACCGGGGCCCAGCCCAGGCGGTGGATCGGCGAGGGGCCCAGCTTGCGCAGGCCTTCGAGATGGATGGGGGCGTGGTAGCCCTTGTGGCCGGCGAAGCCGTAGCCGGGATAGAGGCCGTCGGCCTCGATCATGATGCGGTCGCGGGCTTCCTTGGCCAGGATCGAGGCCGCCGCGATCGAGCACGACAGGCTGTCGCCCTTGACCACGGTCTTGACCTCGCACGGCAGCACGAAGCGGTAGTTGCCGTCGACCAGGGCGAAGGCCGGCTTGACGCCCAGCCCCTCGACGGCGCGCCGCATGGCCAGGCCGGCGGCGTGCAGGATGTTGAGCTCCGCGATCTCCTCGACGCTGGCCAGGCCCACGCACCAGGCGACCGCCATCTCCTTGATCTCGACCTCGAGGGCCATGCGGGCCTTGGCCGAGAGCTTCTTGGAGTCGTTGAGGCCCTTGGGCACCCGGGCCGGATCGAGGATCACGGCGGCGGCGCTGACCGGCCCGGCCCACGGCCCGCGTCCGGCCTCGTCCACCCCGCAGACCGGTCCCGGTCCGCAGGCGGCTTCCAGCATCATGTCGGGACCGCTCGGCATGGGCAGGTGTCTAGGCGCGTTCGGCCGCGAAGGGAACCGGGGCTAAGGCGACGGCGCCGTCAGGAGCACTGCAGCACCATCCAGGTTCCCGAGAAGTCGCCCCGGCGGGCCTCTTCCTCGCGGATCCAGAAGTAGAGCCGCCCGACGTCGCCCCACATCATGCCCGCGTCGTCGTCGGAATCGAGCTGCAGCAGCAGCCGCCAGTCCTTGGCGCCGGGCTCCAGCAGCTTGCGCCTGGGCGAGGCGTAGCCTTCGGGTCCGCCGACATCGACGCCGTTCGACGCCAGCTGGCATTCCAGCGCCATGCCGCTGTTCTGTATCGCGGCGGGGTGACCGCCCACCTGATGCCAGGGCGCGTTCTTGGGCGCGTTGGCGTCCAGCCGGGCCTCGTACGCCTCGTATTCCGGCGTATCGACATCCGGCCAGGGGACGCCCATCAGTTCCGCATCCGGACGGGACCGCTCCGGGCGTCCGCCCAATGCGCGCTTCCGATAGACCCCGTGCGCGGGCAGGCCGGACGGCGCGGCGCGCGGACGGGCGGCGAAGCCTTGCGGATCGTGGATCACCCGCCAGCTGCCGCGGTCGGCCGGATCAAAGCCCCAGGTGGACTGCTCGGCGTCGTAGAAGAAAAAGAGAGCGCCGCGCTCGGGCAGCCAGTCGGGCCCGCCGCTCAGACGCAGGACCGCCAGGTCGAGCTGGGCCAGGAACGCCTGCGGCGCGCCCTTCCACGACGGCCAGTCGTGGCGGGCGTCGAGATCGGGCCGGCCGCCCAGCCTGCCCACCGACGCGCCCCGGCCGGACTGCAGGATCACGCAAGGCAGGGCCTGGGCTTCCATCAGGTCCACGATCGGGGTCGCGGCCTGCGAGCGGCGCCCGCAGCTCAGCAGAGTCAGAAGGCTCGTCAGCACCGTTCTACGTATCATCGCCCACTGCCCCCACGCGTCGCCCGTCCTCGAGGCTCTAGCACGGAAAGGTTGCGCGCAAAGCGGTTCTCGCCGCGAGCAGCCGCCCGCATCGGGAAACCCCAGCCTCACGATCCAATTGTCACCGCACGGCTTTTTCTCTAATCGCGACGCACTCTCAGCGCTGGAGATCTCGCCGTGCCCGCCCTCGCCCTCCCGTTCGCCGCCCGATGAAGGCCGGGACGCTCCGGGCCTGGTCGTGGGTCCACAAATGGTCGAGCCTGGTCTCGACCCTGTTCCTGCTGATGCTGTGCGTCACCGGCCTGCCGCTCGTGTTCACCCACGAGATCGAGGAGGTCGCCATGCATCAGGCCTGGACGCCGGCGCATCCGGACGGCCCCAGGCTTTCCCTCGACCAGGTGCTGGCGACCGCCCTCTCCCGCAAGCCGGGCGAGGTCGCCGCCTTCATGAGCTTCGACGAGGACCGGCCGGTGGCGAACGTCACCACGGTCACGCCCGGCAAGGCCGGCTACGGCTTCCAGCCGATCGACCAGACCAGCGGCGACCCCCAGCAGAAGCCCCATGGCCCCCAGGAACAGCATCCCCGGCAGGCCCAGGAACATGTCGGTGTGCAGCTGGAGCAGGAACTCCATCACCGGATGGCCGGCCACCGACGGGGCGGGGTCGCCGCT